>PLSK01000280.1:31206-37218 GCA_003165155.1 Mycobacterium sp.
GGTTGTGGTGTAAGCAGCTTGAAGCGGTCGCCGATCAATTGCCCGGTGTCCAGGTCGACGATTCCGCCCTTGATGCCGCTGCCGCCGACGTCGACGCCGAATCCGCGGCGCTGCGGTGTCGCATCGGTTGTCATCGAATCTCCTCGGCGAGGCTTGGCTGTCGGCTCACCTTAGCCTGGCGAGCCTGACGTCTTGAGCCTGACGAGGCGTACCGACTGTGATGCGATAGACCGATGACGCGACCTGAAATCACGTCCGCGCGAGATCCGGCGCGGCTGCGGGCGGTGGCCGAAACGTTGGCGGCCGAGGGCGCTGAGTTCGTGCGGTCCCGTCGTGCCGAGGTGTTCGGCGCCTGCGCGGGCGCCCTGGACGCACTGGCCGGTGGTGTGGTGCGCTCGAAGAGCACTCCGACCGATCCCGTCACCGTGGTCGACACCGAGACCGAACGCCTGTTGCGTGACAGGTTGGCTCAATTGCGGCCCGGTGACCCGATTCTGGGGGAGGAGGGCGGCGGCCCGACTGATCCGACGGCTGCGTCCGCCGGCGCGGTCATCTGGGTGGTTGACCCCATCGATGGCACGGTGAACTTCGTTTACGACATCCCCGCCTACGCGGTTTCGGTTGCGGCCCAAGTCGACGGTGTCTCGGTGGCAGGCGCGGTCGCTGACGTCGTGGCGGGCCGGGTGTATTCGGCGGCGACTGGCCTCGGCGCGCATGTCACCGACAAGCAAGGGACGCGCGCGTTGCGGTGCACCGACGTCGACGATTTGTCGATGGCGTTGCTGGGTACCGGGTTTGGTTATTCCGGGCGGCGCCGCGCGATCCAGGCGACGCTGTTGGCGCAGCTGCTGCCGGTGGTCCGCGACGTGCGTCGGATCGGTTCTGCAGCGCTCGATCTGTGCATGGTCGCGGCGGGCCGGCTAGATGCCTACTATGAGCATGGGCTGCAAGTGTGGGACAGCGCGGCCGGTGCCCTGATCGCGGCGGAGGCGGGCGCCCGGGTGGTGTTGCCCGCGCAGAACGGACCAGCGGGTGGCGCCGGGTTGGTGGTGGCCGCCGCACCTGGAATTGCCGACGAGCTGTTGGCGGCACTCGAACGCTTCAACGGTCTCGGGCCAATCCGGGACTGATCCGGCCGGATCAGCAGCTGCTGGCGTGAATCTTGGTCACCAGGATTGGATCCGATGGCCCGGTGGAGCCGGGTCGCAGGCTGGCCAGAACGGCGTCGATGTCGTCGTTGTGCGCCAGTGTGGTGAAGTCGGTGCCCACGGCAAGGTCGACGGAGTCGTCGGCACGGCTGTCGTTGAAGAGTTCGGCGCACGGCGTCACCAACCACACCGCGGCCGCGCTGGCTTGCCCGGCGGTACCGAAGCGAATCTGGCCCTGGCAGTTCAGCCGGGCGCCGGCATAGAGCGGGTCGTTAGCCGCCGTCGGCGTTGCGAACCCCAGGTCTTTCATCGCGCCGGCGACTTCGGCCGCCTGTCCACCTCGGCCGCTGGCGTTGAGAACGCGGACCTTGGTGGCGCTGAGTTTGGCGGGTGAGACGTCCGTCATCGCCGTCCGCGACGCCTGTTCACCGAGCTGAGCGGGTGCCGACCCGGCCTGTTGTGGGGGTGGGTTACAGACTTGGGCCTCGTGAACTTTCGCCGGTCGCGTCAGAGCGATTGTCCACACCACGCCGGCCGTCAGCACCAGAAACACCAGTGCGAAGATGGCGGGGCGCGCATTGCGCCGTCGAAAGGGCCGACCATGCTTGTCGAAGGCGGTACCCTCGGTGATTTGTGCGACCACGAGTGCACTGTAGCCGCTCGTTACACTCGCTGATCTAGGCCTTGTTTGNNNNACCGACTATGACGCTCCACGGCGCACCGAAACCGACGACGTCTCGGAGGACTCCCTGGAGGAGCTCAAAGCACGACGGAACGAAGCGGCGTCGGCCGTTGTCGACGTGGACGAATCCGAATCCGCTGAGTCTTTCGAGCTGCCCGGCGCAGATCTATCCGGTGAAGAACTTTCGGTTCGCGTGATTCCGAAGCAGGCTGACGAGTTCACCTGCTCGAGTTGCTTCCTGGTGCAACACCGCAGCCGGCTGGCCAGCGAGAAGAGCGGCGTGATGATCTGCACCGACTGCGCAGCCTGATAGCTGCACTCAGCTTGTCAGGGCCGACAGCACCCGATCGGGGTGACGGCAGCTCACCAGCCAGTACGGCGTCGGGTCGTCTGGGTCATCGAGGACCACCAGAACCAAGGGCCCGACCCATGCCCGGTGCAGCACGAAGGCCGCCGGGTCGAGCTGGCGGCCAAGTGCCGCGGACTTGGCAGAGCGGGGAACTTCGGTGGACCGGGCGATCGCGGTGACGGGCAGGTGCGCTTGCCCGGCGCGCAGTTCGACCCCGGCCCCGGACGCAGGGTCGACGCTGACCTGGATCTCGACACGGCCCAGCCACAGCAGCGTCCCGGTCGCCACGGCGAACAGCGTCGCAAACGGCAGCCAGTCGGGTAGCGCGCTGACGCCCAGGTTGACTTCGAATGCGATGAGCGCCGCCAGCGCGAAGCCCAGCGGCCACCACCACCACGGCACCCACAGTCGCTCGCGATATCGCACGTTGTGCGGCGCGACGCGGGTATCGGACACGGAGTCAAGGGTAGTCTGTGGCCCCGTGTCGACCAGTCTGGCCTTAACGTGAAAATTGTCCGCCTTGATCCCACACTTCCGATGCCCAGCCGCGCCCATGAGGGCGACGCCGGGGTGGATCTCTTCAGCGCCGAAGACGTCACGCTGGCACCGGGACACCGCGCCCTGGTGCGCACGGGCGTCGCGGTCGCTATCCCGTTCGGAATGGTCGGGCTCGTCCACCCGCGCTCGGGTTTGGCTTCGCGCGTGGGGCTTTCGATCGTCAACAGTCCCGGTACCATCGACGCGGGCTACCGTGGCGAGATCAAGGTCGCCCTGATCAACCTCGACCCTGCCACGCCGATCGTGGTGCAGCGTGGCGACCGCATCGCCCAGTTGCTGGTGCAGCGGGTCGAGTTGGTTGAGCTGGTCGAGGTCTCGTCGTTCGACGAGGCCGGGCTGGCCGAAACATCCCGTGGCGACGGAGGTCACGGTTCCTCCGGCGGACATGCGAGTTTGTGACCCCCAGCGATACACAGCGAAGCGATGAGTGCGATGAGGAGGTGGAACCAGTGGACCCAGTAGAACCAAACGAGCCCGACGAGCTCGGAGAGTTCGAAGGCCCGTTCGACATCGACGACTTCGACGACCCTAAGGACGCGGAACTGGCCAGACTCGACCTGGGCTCGGTGCTGATTCCCATGCCGGAAGCCGGGCAGCTGCAGGTCGAGCTGACCGAGACCGGGGTGCCGAGCGCGGTCTGGATTGTCACGCCCAATGGGCGTTTCACCATTGCCGCCTACGCGGCACCGAAGACGACAGGCCTATGGCGCGAAGTGGCCAGCGAGCTCGCCGACTCGCTGCGCAAAGACTCGGCCAAAGTCACGATCAAAGACGGTCCGTGGGGCCGGGAGGTGGTCGGCATCGCCTCCGGCGTGGTGCGCTTCATCGGGGTCGACGGCTACCGCTGGATGATCCGCTGCGTGGTAAACGGGCCGCATGAAACCATCGACGCGTTGAACGACGAAGCTCGCACGGCGTTGGCGGACACCGTGGTTCGCCGTGATGACACGCCGCTACCGGTGCGGACGCCGTTGCCGGTGCAGCTGCCCGAGCCGATGGCCGAACAGCTACGCGAGGCCGCGGCTACCCAACAGGCCACTGGACCAGCGGAAGCCGAGCAACAGCCGTCCGACGAGCCGGCCGCCCGTCGCAGCGCCGAGGGATCGGCGATGCAGCAGTTGCGCACGACAAGCGGCGGCTAGCCAGTCCCAGAAACTCCTCAAGCGAGGGCAAGGGCGGCCAGGCAGGCGGCACCCAGCGCGGCGGTGTTCGCGCCCATCTCGGCCAGCGTCACCGTTCGCAGGGCGGCTCGCGGCGCGGCGCTCACCCAATCGACACCGACCTGTAGCGGGTGAATCGGATCGTCCACGGCGGCCGCCACCCCCAGAGGTGCGGCGAGCCGGGCCAACTCGGCGCAACTCGGCGCGACGAATGCGGCCACTTCTTCCATGGCGTCGGGCAATTTCGGCCACTGAGCGTGCCACGAGCGGGTCAACTCCCCGGCCAGCCACGGCGGGCTGGATGCGCGCATCTGCTCGGTCGTCGCGGCCAACCCATCGGCACGCAGATGGGAGGCCGTGTAGCGCGCAGAGAGCGCTCCGGGCGCCAATCCGGGCGCCCCGGTCCAGGGTGGCAGCGCAGCCAGTACGGCGACCACCTGAGCCGGATGGTCCAGCGCCCACGCCGCCGCCACCGCGGCGCCGATCGACACGCCGCCGACACCGATCGGACCTGCGCGCGCGGCGTCGTCCAGGGCGGACAGGTAGCCCTCGATCAACCGATCCGGGTGCGGCGGCGGCGTCACCAGCACCGCGCCGGCTGCTCGCAGCGGGCCGGAAAATGCGCGATGGACGTAGTGGTCGTCGGATCCGGTTCCGGGCAACAACACGGTCCTGACACCGCGCAGATCGACAGCCATTCCTTGATATTGCCGTTCGCGCAGGGCTTCCTCCAACATCAAGATCGAATCCAAACACCAGATTATCGATTCCCACACCCACATTTTTGCTTCCAACATCACAGTGATCCGCGTAGCGCCGGGGAACCAACAGGTCTACGGTGGCCGTTGGCATACTGAAGCGCCGATAGCTGCATCAAGCAGTGTCAGGAGTGGCCATGGGGGCCCAAGGTTATTTGCGCCGGCTCACCCGTCGTTTGACGGAGGACCCGGACCAGCGCGACTCCGACGAGTTGTCCGACGAGGTCGCACTCACCGGTGCGCAGCGTGTCATCGACTGCGAGCGCGGCCAGGAGGTCACGATGGTGGGCACCCTGCGCAGTGTGGAATGCAACGGCAAGGGTTGCGCGGGCGGGGTCCGCGCCGAGTTGTTCGACGGCAGCGACACCGTCATCCTGGTTTGGCTGGGTCAGCGCCGGATCGCCGGCATCGACTCGGGCCGTACCCTGCGGGTCCGGGGTCGCCTGGGCAAGCTGGAGAACGGCACCAAAGCCATCTACAACCCGCATTACGAAATTCAGCGTTGAGTCTGCCCGACCAAACCAGTGATCGCACCAGCCCAGAGCGCCTGCTGGCGCAGCTGGGTGGGGTGAGCGGGGTCATCTACTCGTCGCTGCCCGTGCTGACGTTCGTGCTGGCTAACGGCCTCTTGGGTTTGCGGCCCGCGATTGGTGCCGCGCTCGGCGTGGCCACGCTGGTATTGCTCTTGCGCCTGATTAGGCGCGAATCCACACAGCCCGCGTTCTCAGGCTTCTTTGGCGTCGCCATCTGCGCGCTGATCGCCTACCTGATGGGACAGTCCAAAGGTTACTTCCTGCTGGGCATCTGGATGTCGTTGCTGTGGGCGGTGGTTTTCTCGGTGTCGGTCCTGTTCCGCCGGCCGCTGGTCGGCTACGTCTGGAGCTGGGCCAGCGGGGTTGATCGCGGCTGGCGCGACGTGCCCCGCGCGGTGCGCGCGTTTGACATCGCCACGCTGGGTTGGGTGCTGGTATTCGGCGCCCGGTTCGTGGTCCAGCGGCTGCTCTACGACGCGGATAAGACCGGCTGGCTAGGAGTGGCACGGCTCGGGATGGGTTGGCCGCTGACCGCGATAGCGGCACTGGCGACCTACGCGGCGATCAAGGTCGTTCAGCGTGCCCTTCCCGACGCTGAGGCCGGCCCGGCGGCCACCGCAGAGGCCGACATCGACACCAGCCGCGCTTAGTCGCGCCTAGTCCGAGATCGGTTCGACGCTGGGCAACAACAGCTTGCTCAGTTCCTCTTCCGCTTCGGTGGCTGCGACGAACAGCAACTCGTCGCCACCTTCCAGGGGCTCGTCGGGTTCCGGCACGATCACCCGCGGCCCGCGCAGAATCGTCACCAACGCGGTGTCACGCGG
>PLSK01000280.1:37245-54184 GCA_003165155.1 Mycobacterium sp.
CGGGGCACCGCGAACTCGGTCTTGGCCAGCAGACTCAGCACCACGTTGACCTTGTCGTCGCCGGTCGCGGCGACCACCACGTCGAAGCCCTCGAGGTGTGCCGATTCCAGCAGACTCAGTTCGCAGGCATCGCCAAGGACCCAGTGCGCTTCCGGAATGGCATCGACGTCGACGTGGTCGGGGTTGCGCTCGATCAGGGTCACGTCGTGGTGGTTCCCCACGAGTTCCCTGGTGACCGAACGGCCGACCGCGCCGGCCCCGGCAACAGCTACCTTCATTTGTGCCTCAGTCCTGATTCGGTGGCAGGGCGGCGATGGCCACCGCCTCGGCGGCGCGGCCGGATATCGCGGCCAGGTAGACCTGATCACCGGCCTGGATGCAGGTTTTCGGTTCGGGGAGCACCCCGGTGCCGAATCGGATCAAGAACGCCACCCGTGCGCCGGTGGCCTCTTCCAGTTCGGTGGCGCGGCGCCCCACCCAGTCCTCGTGCAACTCGACCTCGGCGACGGCGACGGTGCCGGTCGGGTCCCGCCACCTGGCGGTCTCACCGTCCCGGGTGATCAGGTTGAGCAGGCGATCGGTGGTCCAGGGCACGGTGGCAATCGTGGGGATGCCGAGGCGTTCGTACACCTCGGCGCGTTTGGCGTCGTAGATGCGGGCGACGACGCGCTGCACGCCGAAGGTCTCCCGGGCCAGTCTCGCCGAGATGATGTTGGAGTTGTCTCCGGACGACACCGCGGCGAAGGCGTCCGCCCCCTCGATTCCCGCCCTTAGCAGGACATCTCGGTCGAACCCCTGGCCCAGCACCCGGTCGCCGCCAAACTCCGGGCTGAGCCGGTTGAACGCCGTGCTGTCGCGGTCGATGACAGCAACATCGTGCCCGATTCGGGACAGCCCGTCGGAGAGTGACGAGCCCACCCGGCCGCACCCCATCACAACCACCCGCACTTGAGGTCCTTTCGGCGCAGTCCTGCGTATGTCAATCCATCGGCACACTGGTCGTTGGCCAGCCGATTCGGTCCCGGAACATTCTCGCCTACGAAACGCTATCAAGCCCGGCTGCGCTTACTCTTGGCTCTCGTGTCCAAACTTTCAACCGCTGCGCGCCGTTTGGTCATCGGCCAGCCGTTTCGCAGCGACCGGCTAAGTCACACGCTGCTGCCCAAGCGCATCGCTTTGCCGGTGTTCGCCTCGGACGCGCTGTCCTCGGTGGCATATGCCCCTGAGGAGATCTTTCTGATGCTCTCGGTGGCGGGCGCGGCCGCGTACGCGCTGACGCCATGGATCGGCCTCGCCGTGGCGGCGGTCATGCTGGTCGTGGTGGCCAGCTACCGGCAGAACGTGCACGCCTACCCCTCCGGCGGAGGCGACTACGAGGTGGTCACCACCAACCTCGGCGACACCGCCGGCCTTGTCGTCGCCAGTGCCCTGATGGTGGATTATGTTCTCACCGTTGCTGTTTCGACCGCGTCGGCCATGTCGAACATCGGCTCCGCTCTCCCGTTCGTGGCCGCAAACAAAGTGTGGTTCTGCGTGGCCGCCATCCTGGTGGTGATGGCGCTGAACCTGCGCGGGATCCGCGAATCCGGGGCGGCGTTCGCCATCCCGACCTACGCGTTCATCGTCGGCGTTACCATCATGATCGGCTGGGGGCTGTTCCGGATCTACGCGCTGGGCAATCCGCTGCGGGCCGAATCCGCCGGTTTCCAGATGCATGCCGAACACGGCCAGGTCGTCGGCTTCGCGTTCGCGTTCCTGCTGGCCCGGTCGTTCTCGTCGGGCTGCGCGGCGCTGACCGGTGTCGAGGCGATCAGCAATGGGGTGCCGGCGTTTGAGAAACCGAAGTCGCGCAACGCGGCGACGACCCTGCTATTGCTCGGCGCGATCGCGGTGACCCTGCTGATGGGCATCATCGTGTTGGCCCAGAGGATCGGCGTCAAACTCGTCGACGATCCCGCAACACAGCTGACCGGCACGCCCGCGGGCTTTTACCAGAAGACCCTGGTCACCCAGCTGGCCGAGACGGTGTTCGGCAGCTTCCACGTCGGGTTTGTGCTCATCACCACGGTGACCGCGCTCATCCTGGTGCTGGCGGCAAATACCGCGTTCAACGGGTTCCCGGTGCTCGGCTCTGTGCTGGCACAGCACAGCTACCTTCCGCGCCAACTGCACACCCGCGGTGACAGATTGGCGTTCTCCAACGGAATCCTGTTCCTGTCGGCGGCGGCACTGGCGGCCATCATCGCGTTCCGTGCCGAGCTGTCGGCGCTGATCCAGCTCTACATCGTCGGTGTATTCATTTCCTTCACGCTGAGCCAGATCGGCATGGTCCGGCACTGGACGAGGTTGCTGCGGGCCGAGACCGACCCCCGGGTGCGGCGCAAAATGATGCGCTCGCGGGTGGTCAACGCGGTAGGGTTGCTCTCCACCGGCGCGGTGTTGTTCGTTGTGCTGCTCACTAAATTCCTTGCCGGGGCATGGATCGCCATCGTCGCGATGAGCGGGCTGTTCCTCGTGATGAAGCTGATCCGCAAGCANNAGCCGTAATCACGCATTAGTGCTGGTGTCCAAGCTACATCTGCCGACCCTGCGCGCACTGGCCTACGCGCGCGCGACGCGTCCGGACTCGCTCGAGGCCCTTACGGTCAGCGTGGACGACGGGGAAACCCGTGGGCTCGTGCGCGCCTGGGAGGACAGCAATATCAGCGTGCCTCTCAAGGTCATCGCCTCGCCGTACCGCGAAATCACCCGCCCGATACTGGATTACGTGAGGCGGGTCAGCAGGGAGTCGCCGCGGACCGTGGTCACGGTGTTCATCCCGGAGTACGTCGTCGGCCATTGGTGGGAACAGATCCTGCACAACCAAAGCGCACTGCGGCTCAAGGGCCGATTGCTGTTCATGCCCGGTGTGATGGTGACTTCGGTTCCCTGGCAGTTGAGTTCATCGGAGCGAGTCAACACGCTGGAGGCGCACGCCGCCCCCGGTGACGCCCGTCGCGGAATCTTCGATTGATCCAGGAATCGAACCCCGAGTCGGCTTGCCGGGAACTGACATTGGTCGCCGGTGCCCCGGCGAACGGCGGCAGCTGCGTCGCACACCACGAAGGGCGGGTGGTGTTCGTTCGCTACGCGCTGCCCGGCGAACGGGTGCGGGTGCGCGTCACGGCCGACCGCGGATCCTATTGCCACGCAGAAGTCGTTGAGGTGATCGAGCCGTCGGCCGACCGGACGGCGTCACTGTGCCCGATCGCCGGCGCGGATGGTGCCGGGTGTTGTGACCTAGCGTTTGCTGTTCCCGAGGCGGCAAGGGCGCTGAAGGCCGAAGTCGTGGCCAATCAGCTGGAACGGCTGGGCGGGCACCAGTGGAGTGGCCAAGAAGCGGGGGCTGAGCCGCTCTCGGCCGCGGGCTCTACTGGTTGGCGCACCCGGGTCCGGCTCGAGGTAGGGGCCGATCGACGTCCGGGCTTTCACCGCTACCACAGCGACGAGCTGGTGACCGACCTGCGCTGCGCTCAGCTGCCGCCCGGAATGATGGACGGACTGGGTGAGGGCGACTGGCCGCCGGGGGCCCAGCTGCACGTGGCACTTGACGACAACGACAAGCGCCATGTGGTGCGCAGCGTGCGACAGGGCAAGCGGACCACAACCAAGGTGCTGGAAGGCGATTACCACGCGGTGCAGCGGGTGGGCCCGCGCAGCTGGCAGGTGCCGGTGACGGCTTTCTGGCAGGCGCACCGGGATGCGGCAGGGTTCTACAGCCGTCTGGTTGCCGATTGGGCACAGCCCGGCGCCGGCATGACGGCGTGGGATCTCTACGGCGGCGCGGGGGTTTTCGCCGCTGTGCTGGGCGAAGCGGTAGGGGAGTCGGGACGGGTGCTGACGGTCGACACCTCGCGGGCGGCGTCGCGGGCCGCTGAGGCGGCCTTGGCCGATTTGCCGCAGGTGAACGTCATCGCCGATTCGGTGCGCCGAGCGCTGACGGGGCAGCGTGTGAGCGCCGATGTGGCGGTGCTCGATCCACCGCGGTCGGGCGCTGGACGCGAAGTCATCGACCTGCTGGCCGCCGCCGAGGTTCCGCGGGTGGTGCACATCGGCTGCGAGGCGGCATCGTTTGCCCGCGATGTCGGCCTGTATCGCGCTCACGGCTACACCGTCGAAGAGATCAGGGTCTTCGACGCGTTCCCCCTGACCCATCACACCGAGTGCGTGGCGCTGTTGACCCGTAGGATCTGACTGCTCGTTGAGATTGTGCGAAGTCGCCACGTGTGGTCCGACTGGTCGCTAGATTCTTGTGGGGCCCGCGCCGCCGGCGTGTCTGGTGGTGCACATGGTCAGCGGAGAAGGGAGACGCGTGGCGAGTTTTTCTGTGTTGCCGCCGGAAATTAATTCTTGGCGAATGTTTGGCGGGGCGGGGTCGGGTCCGATGCTGGCCGCAGCGGCAGCGTGGGACGGCCTGGCGGGCGAGTTGGGCTCGGCGGCCGCCTCGTTCGGGTCGGTGACCTCGGCGCTGGTTGGGGCATCGTGGCAGGGGCCGGCCTCGGTGGCGATGGCGGGCGCCGCGGCGCCCTACATCGGGTGGCTGCACGCGGCAGCGAACCGGGCAGCGGGGTCGGCGGCACAGGCCCAGGCGGTGGTGAGTGCGTTCGAGGCTGCACAAGCGGCGACGGTGCACCCGCTGGCGGTGGCGGCCAATCGGTCTGACCTGGTGTCGTTTGTGCGATTAAACGTGTTCGGGCAAAACGCCCCGGCCATTGCGGCCGCGGAAGCCGAGTACGAGCAGATGTGGGCCCAGGATGTGGCCGCGATGTCGGGTTATCACGCCGGTGCGTCGACGGCGGCGGCACAACTGTCCTCGTGGCAGGGCTCGCTGCAAAGCGTGCCGGGCCAGTTGGCCAGCGCCTTCACCGGCAACGTGCTTCCCGGAAACACCGGCAATTCCAACGTGGGTGGCGGCAACACCGGCAACGGCAATTGGGGCAGCGGAAACGTCGGTAATGCGAACGTGGGCGGCGGAAACAGCGGCGACGACAACTTGGGCAGCGGAAACGTCGGTGTTTCCAACAAGGGCAGCGGAAACAACGGAAATTCCAATTGGGGCAGCGGAAACAACGGCAACAACAATTTCGGCTTGGGCAACGGGGGCCTAGGCGTCACGGGCAAGGGCAGCGACAACATCGGCAGCGGAAATCTGGGCAGTGGAAACCACGGCAACGGAAACGTCGGCAGCGACAACACCGGCTCGGGTAACAACGGCAGCAACAACTTCGGCTACGGCAATATCGGCAGCGGCAACTATGGTTTGGCGAACATTGGCGACGGCAATATCGGCTTCGCGAACTCCGGCAACGGGGACATCGGCATCGGGTTGGTCGGCGACCACCAGATGGGTATCAACTTCGCCGGGCTGCTGAATTCGGGTTCGGGGAACTTCGGGTTGTTCAACTCCGGGAACGGCAACATCGGCTTCTTCAACTCTGGTGACGGCAACTTCGGCATCGGGAATTCGGGCAGCGTCGACACCGGCTTATTCAACTCGGGCAACTTCGACACGGGCTTTTGGAACTCGGGCGGCTCCGACACGGGCATTGCGAACGCAGGCAGATCCCCGTTCGCCGGTGGCGGCCTCAACGCGGGCATCGGAAACAGTGGCTACTGGAATGCCGGCCTCGGGAACGCGGGAAGCCAGAACGCAGGCTTCTTCAACTCGGGCAGCGAGAACTTCGGCAGCTTCAACTCGGGCGACCTGGAAACGGGCGGCTTCAACAACGGCTACGGCAACACGGGTTACGGGAACTCAGGCTCGACCAATACGGGCTTCTTCAGCTCGGGCAACTGGAACACCGGCTTCGGCAGCTCGGCCGACCTGTCCGGGATTGTCGACAACTCGGGCTTTGGCAACTCGGGCTTTGGCAACTCGGGCTTCTTCAACTCGGGAGACGGCGGTGGCAACTCCGGCTTCTTCAACTCGGGTATCGGCGGCAACAACGCGGGCTTCTTCAACTCCGGCAGCGGGGGCCTCAATACTGGCGTCTACAACGTGGGCAACGGCGGCAATAGCACCGGCTGGTTCAATTCCGGTGACGGCGGCTACAACGTCGGGTTCTTCAACCTTGGCGAGGGCGGCCACAACTCGGGTGCGTTCAACTACGGCGACGGCGGGGGCAACTCCGGCTTCTTCAACGGGGGCGAGGGCGGGAACACCGGCCTTCTCAACTGGGGTGGCGGGCTGTCGGGCTTCTTGGACATCGGGGTGCTGCTCCGGATCATCGATCCGTCGTCGTAGTTCGATCCGTCCTAGCTGTGGGCTTCGTCGCTCCGCTTTACCAGTAGTGCTCCGGCGTTCGCTGCGTAGACTGGCCTGATGCTCGAACAGATCCGCGGACCCGCTGACCTGCAGTACCTTTCCCAGCAGCAGCTACGCCACCTCGCTTCCGAGATTCGCGAGTTCCTGATCCACAAGGTTGCTGCGACCGGGGGGCACTTGGGACCGAACCTCGGCGTCGTCGAGCTCACGCTGGCGCTGCACCGGGTGTTCGACTCGCCGCACGATCCGATCATCTTCGACACCGGTCACCAGGCGTACGTCCACAAGATGTTGACCGGACGGTGCCCGGATTTCGAAAGCCTGCGCACGAAGGGCGGCCTGTCCGGGTACCCGTCGCGCGCCGAGAGCGAACACGACTGGGTGGAGTCCAGCCACGCCAGCGCGGCGTTGTCCTACGCCGACGGCCTGGCCAAGGCGTTCGAGTTGACCGGGCACCGGAACCGGCACGTGGTCGCGGTGGTCGGCGATGGCGCGCTCACCGGCGGTATGTGCTGGGAGGCGCTGAACAATATCGCCGCCTGCCACCGGCCGGTGATCATCGTGGTCAACGACAACGGCCGTAGCTACGCGCCGACGATCGGAGGCGTCGCCAACCATCTGGCCACCTTGCGCCTGCAGCCGGCCTACGAACAGGTGCTGGAGAAGGGCCGCGACATGGTGCGTGCTGTGCCGATGGTGGGCGAGGCCTGCTACCACTTCATGCACAGCGTTAAAGCCGGCATCAAGGACTCCCTGGCGCCGCAGCTGATGTTCACCGATCTCGGACTGAAGTACGTCGGTCCGGTCGATGGACACGACGAACGCGCGGTGGAGGTTGCGCTGCGCAGCGCCCGTGGCTTCGGCGGTCCGGTGATCGTGCACGTCGTCACCCGCAAGGGGATGGGCTACGCGCCGGCTGAGGCCGACGAGGCTGAGCAGATGCACTCCACCGCCCCGATCGACCCGGCCACCGGGCGGATCACCAAGGTCGCGGGCCCGGGCTGGACCGCCGCCTTTTCCGAGGCGCTTATCGGCTACGGCAAAAGGCGCCGCGACATCGTCGCAATCACCGCGGCAATGCCCGGCCCCACCGGGCTGACGGCGTTCGGGCAGGAGTTTCCGGATCGCCTGTTCGACGTCGGCATCGCCGAACAGCACGCGATGACATCGGCGGCGGGGCTGGCGATGGGCGGCATGCACCCGGTGGTGGCCATCTATTCGACGTTCCTCAACCGGGCGTTCGATCAGATCATGATGGATGTGGCGCTGCACAGGCTGCCCGTCACCTTGGTGCTCGACCGGGCAGGGGTCACCGGTTCGGACGGCCCCAGCCACAATGGCATGTGGGATCTGTCGATGCTGAATATCGTGCCCGGCATCCGGGTGGCCGCACCCAGGGACGCCGCGCGGTTGCGTGAGGAACTCGGCGAGGCGCTTGACGTCGACGACGGCCCGACGGCGTTGCGTTTCCCCAAAGGCGATGTAGGCGAAGATATTCCGGCATTGGAACGGCGCTCGGGCGTGGATGTGCTGGCGGTGCCGGCCGGTGAGTTGAACCGCGACGTGCTGCTGGTGGCGGTGGGAGCATTCGCGCCGATGGCGTTGGCGGTAGCCAAGCGGTTGCACAACCAGGGAATCGGCGTGACGGTGATTGACCCGCGTTGGGTGTTGCCGGTGTCCGACGGTGTGCTCGAACTGGCGGTCCAGCACAAATTGCTTGTCACGCTTGAGGACAACGGGGTCAACGGCGGCGTGGGTTCGGCCGTGTCTGCCGCGCTGCGGCGCGCGGAGATCGACGTTGCATGCCGCGACGTCGGACTGCCGCAAGAGTTCTACGACCACGCGTCGCGCGGTGAAGTGCTGTCCGATCTGGGGCTCACCGACCAGGACGTCGCCCGCCGGGTCACCGGTTGGGTGGCGGCACTGGAGCAGAAGTCCGGCGACGAAGCGGGCGGATATGCCCGACCTCGGGGCACCTCCCGCATAGCGGGGGAAAGCCGAACACTCGGGCATGCCGAATAGCTTCGACGTACATGGGCGGTTGCTGGCAGAAGATGAGCTCCCCGCCTGGCTGGCTGAACATAGCCTGGGGAATCGGTTCGGTCTGGCCGTCCGGGGCACGGATCCGGCTCACGGGCGCACGGCCCCAAAGGCATTAGCCCTTGCGATCGTCGCCGCTGACGGCGAGGGTCGCTATATCGACACCGCCACGTTGACCGAAGGCGACGAGGCGGCGTTGGCGTCGTGGCTTGGCGACCCCGGTCCGCCCAAGGCGGTGCACGACGCAAAACTGGTGACACATGCGTTGGCGCGGTGCGGCTGGGCGCTGCGCGGTGTTACCTCTGATACCGCGTCGGCGGCCTATTTGTTGCATCCCGAAAAGCCGGATTTGTCTCTCAATGAACTGTTGGTGCACCACATGCGCTGCGCGTTGCCCACAGAAGATACAGGCGGTACAGAAGATATGGAAGATGCTGAGCAGGCCGTGGGCACGCTCATCCTGCATGCCTGCGCGGTGCTGGATCTCGCCGACGTACTCGACGAGGAATTGGCGCGAATCGATTCCTCGTCGCTGTTTAGTCGGATAGAGCTGCCTGTGGTGCGAGCGTTGTCCGAGATGGAGATCGCCGGCATCGCGGTGGACCGTGCGAGGTTGACCGGCATCCTGAATGGGTTCGAGGACGAAGTAGCTTCTGATGGGCGCATCCATCGCACCTTCCGCCGGACCGAGGCAGCGCCCTACGGCACCCCGAACCTCCGGGACGCGTTCGTGGCGGGGGATGGTTACGTCGAGTTGATGACGGCTCGCTACGGGGAGATTGAAGCGCGTGTCATCGCCCACCTGTCCGACGACTCGGGCCTTATCGGTGCTCTCAACGCCGGAGAGGATCCTTACCGCGCCTTGGCATCCCACGCGTTCCCAGTGTCTGTCGACGAGGCGACATCGCAGTTTCGGCGCCGGGTAGAGCTGATGTTCTACGAGCCGACCGCCCCGATCGCGGCCGAAGATCACGACTTATGGCGAGATCTCAGCGAGCATTTGCGGGGTGTCGTCGACGATGCCCGCGGGATCGGTTACTGCTCAACGTTGTTGGGCCGCCGCCGCTACCTGCCCGACTTGGATAGCGGCAACCGTCACGTCCGCGAGGCCGCCGAGCGGGCGGCTCTCAGCGTGCTCATCGGGGGTAGCGCCGCGGACATCATGAAGGTGGCGATGATCAACATCCATCGGATGATCACGGACGCCGGATTGAAGTCACGAATGTTGTTGCAAGTGGGCAGCGAGCTGGTACTCGAGGTGGCTGACGGGGAGCGCGAAACGTTGGCGGCGCACCTCGGCGAGCAGATGCGCGGCGCGTACCCGCTGCGCGCGCCGCTCGAGGTTCTGATCGGTTACGGCAGTAACTGGGGCATCGCCACCAACGGCTAGTCGGCCGGCGGCTGTACCGCCCGGGCAAGAACGGTTACCGCCAGTTCACGCTGCCACCGCCGCGCTTGGCCCGTGCGCAGAAAATCCTCGACAGCCTCAACGGGATCGGCGGCGGGCTCCCAGTACCAGCACAGCCGTCGCACCAGGTCGGGCGAGATCAGGTTCTCCGCCGGAATCCCCACTCGCTCAGACACTTCCGACAGCGCCGCCCGGGCTGCTTCCAGTCGCACTGCGGCTTCGGGTTTCCGCCTGCTCCACCGCGCCGGCGGCGGCGGTGCGTTCGGCGGCTCGGCGTCGTCGGGCGGATTTCGGTTCTCCCGCGCCGCTTCCAAGGCTGCGAACCACATCGCGGCGCTGCGACGCTGGTGGCGGCCACCGAACACCGGCAGCGCGATGAGGTCGTCTACCGTTTTCGGGTTTGCGGTGGCTGCGTCGATGATGGCCGCATCCGGCAGGATGCGGCGCGGAGCGATGTCGCGGCGCTGGGCGACGGAGTCGCGCGTCAACCACAGTTCACGAACCGCCGCCAGNNGCGTCTCCCGATTTGAAGGTCCGCAGATAGTCGAATTCCTGTGCGGCCCAATCGGTTTTGCCTTGATCGGCAAGTGTAGCCGCGATGGCGGTGCGGAGTTCGATGAGGACTTCCACGTCGAGTGCGGCGTAGTTGAGCCATTCCATGGGGAGTGGGCGTTTGGACCAGTCAGCCGCGCCATGCCCCTTGACCAGCCCGAGGCCTAATAGCCGCTGGACCATACTCGCCAGGTTCACCCGGTCGAATCCGGCCAGCCGTGCGGCAAGCTCGGTGTCGTAGAGCGCGGGCGGTCGCATGCCTACCTCGGCCAGACAGGGCAGGTCCTGATCGGCGGCGTGCAAGATCCACTCGTCTGTGCCGAGCACCTGCGCGATCGGGCTAAGCGCGGTGAGTGGGTCAGCGCCGTGGCTGACCGGGTCGATCAACACGGTGCCGGCGTCGGCCCTGCGGATCTGAATGAGGTAGGCCCGGTTGGAGTAACGGAATCCCGACGCCCGCTCGGCGTCCACCGCGAACGGTCCGCGCCCGCCGTCCAGGAGTTCCGCGGCGGCGGCGATCTGACCGACGGTCACCGAGAGATTCGGCAGCCCGTCGGCCGGGTGCAGCAACGGGGTGGGTTCGGGTTCGTTGCTCGCGGGTGCAGTGCTCTCGGGCCCTTCGGGCCCCTGGGCCTCCGGTTCGGACATTTCAGGCGCGTGAGCGCGAGCCGAGGTCGGTGACCCCAGTCGGCGGTAGGCCCGCGGCGTGCTCGAGCACCTCGCAGAACGCCTCGACGTGGACGCCGACCTCTGGGGTGGTCGCCGTCCATGACGCCCTCAGCTCCAGCTGGTGGCCGCGCGGCGGGCCGGAGATGTCGCCGTAGCGCACCGATGTGGTGGCGGTGACAGTGCCGCCGAGGGCAATGACGTGCTCGGTGCGAGACTCCAGCGCGTCGACCAGCCAGCTCCACGCCACCTCGGGCAGCAGGGGGTCGATGGCCTCGTGCGAGTCGAGGTCGGCTTGGACGTATGCGACCAGGCGAATGGTGCCGTCCCAGGCATCGGCGCCGTCAGGGTCGTACAGCAGAATCAGCCGGCCGAATGCGTCTCCGTCGGACCCCTCGGGAATAACATCGACTTCGGGATGTTTGACCTCGGCTCCCAGCGCGTAGCTGTACGGCGCCAGGCGCTGCGGCGGTCGGATGGGGCCCAGCTCGATCTCCGGCCGCGCGGTGACAGCGCTCATGGCCGCTACCGCCTCGCGGAATGGGGCCGGTTCGGCTGACGTCACGAGCGCCGCTCCTCCTCATCGCTGCGCTCTGCATCGTCGTCGGCGCGGGTCACAACATTCGACGGTAGACCTTTCCCAGGACACGCCGCGACAGGCGCGCCGTGTCCTGGAATGGGCCGGCGCACGGCCTCAGGTGTCGGCGCCAGTACCAAATTGCGCGGGGCGTTTCTCACGATGCGCCGCGAGCCCTTCTTGGACATCGGGGCCGCCGAACCCGAGGAATTCCAGGCCGAGCGACGTCTCAAATGCCGGCGCGAACATGCGGTACCAGTGGTTGAGGCTGTGTTTGGTCCAACGGATCGCGTCTTGCGCACCCCGCGCCAGGTCCTCGGCGAGCCGGGTCGCGGTCGGGACGACGTCGTCGTCATCGACGCAGGTCGAGACCAGTCCGATGCGCTCGGCCTCTTCGCCGAGCAGCGTGTCGCAGGTGAGCAGGTAGTACTTGGCCTTGGCCATGCCGACCAGCAGCGGCCAGCAGATCGCCGCGTGGTCACCCGCGGCGACCCCCAGTTTGGTGTGTCCGTCGATGATCTTCGCGGTCCGGCCTGCCACCGAGATGTCGGCCAGCAACGCCACCACCAGGCCGGCCCCGACGGCGGGACCGCGGATCGCTGAGACCACGGGCTTGTCGAAATTGACCAGGTTGAGCACCAGGTCGCGCGCCTCGCGCATGATGCGGATCCGGCTTTGATAGGCGCCGATGGTCTCGGCGATCAGGTCGAAGCTGCCACCGGACGAGAACGCTTTGCCTTCGCCGCGGACCAGTACGACGCGCACGGCAGGATCGCGATCGATCACCGGCCAGATGTCGGCCAGGTCGCGGTGCATCTGCGGCCCGACCGAATTGAGCCCGGGCGCGTCGAGGACCAGCGTGAGGACGCCGTTTTCGTCGGTTTCGCAGCGCAGGCTGGGGAATTCGTCGTAGGTGACCGGCATCGGGTTGATGTTACGCAAGTGCCGGCCAGAGCCCATGGCAGCATTGAGGCTGATGAATGCAACCTCGCGAGCTCGCCGGAACCTTCCGGAGTCGCCTTACCTGGCCGCAATCGCCGGCCGCAAACCCAGCCGGGTGCCGGTGTGGTTCATGCGGCAGGCGGGCCGCTCGTTGCCCGAATACCGGGCGCTGCGACAAGGGCACGGCATGCTGGCGGCGTGCTTTGAGCCCGAACTGGCCTGCGAGATCACCCTGCAGCCGATCCGCCGCCACAAGCCCGACGCGGCGATCCTGTTCTCGGACATCGTCGTGCCTTTGCGCGCCGCCGGTGTCGATCTGGATATCGTGCCAGACGTCGGGCCGGTAATCGCGCACCCGATCCGCACCAACGCCGATATCGATGCTCTGAAACCACTTGAGCGACAGGCGATTCAGCCGGTATGCGAAGCGGTTTCGCTGTTGGTCGCCGCGCTGGGCGATGTTCCCCTGATCGGTTTCGCCGGCGCGCCCTTCACCATGGCGTCTTACCTGGTCGAAGGCGGTCCCAGCCGTAACCACGCCCGCACCAAGGCGATGATGCTGGCGGACCCGACGAGCTGGCATGCGCTGATGGCGAAGCTGACCGACCTCACCGTCGCGTTCCTGCGCGGTCAGATCGACGCCGGGGTAGACGCCATCCAAGTGTTCGACTCGTGGGCGGGCACCCTGTCGCTGGCCGACTACCGCAAGTACGTATTGCCGCACAGCTCGCAGGTTTTCGCCGCGCTGGCCGAATGCGGTGTGCCGATGACGCACTTCGGAGTCGGCACCGCCGAGCTGCTGGGCGCCATGTCGGAGGCTCTCAGACCGGGGACAGCCACCATGGTCGGCGTGGACTGGCGAACGTCGCTCACCGACGCGGCCGCCCGTGTCGAGGCCGGCACGGCGCTGCAGGGCAACCTCGATCCGGTGGTGTTGTTGGCGGGCTGGCCGGTGGTGGAAAGTGCAGCCCGGGCCGTCGTCGACGACGGCCGCCGTGCCGTCGATGCCGGAGCGGCCGGCCACGTCTTCAACCTCGGCCACGGAGTGCTGCCGGAGACCGATCCTGGTGTGCTGACCGACCTGGTTTCGCTGGTCCACTCGCTATGAATTTGCCGTCATATTGTGTTGTGGGCGGCGGGATTTCGGGATTGACGGCCGCCTACCGGCTACGGGAGGCCGCCGGTGAGCACGCCAGGATCACATTGTTCGACCCGGGCGACCGGCTGGGCGGGGTGTTGCGCACCGAGCAGGTCGCCGGGCGGCCGATGGACCTGGGCGCCGAGGCGTTCGTGCTGCGCAGGCCCGAAATGCCGGCGCTGCTGGCCGAGCTGGGCTTGTCCGGACGGCAACTGGCCACCACTGGCGCGCGGCCGCGGATCTACAGCGGCCAACGTCTGCACCCGCTGCCGTCCGCCACGATCGTCGGCATCCCGTCCTCGTCGGCATCGCTGGCCGGACTGGTCGACGACGCGACGATTGCGCGCATCGACGCCGAACCCGCCCGCGCGCTGAGCTGGGAGGCGGGCAGCGACCCCGCGGTGGCCGAACTGGTGGGCGACCGGTTCGGCGAGCAGACCGTGGCCCGCTCGGTGGATCCGCTGCTGAGCGGGGTGTACGCGGGTTCGGCGGCAACGATCGGGCTGCGCGCGGCGGCCCCGACCGTGGCGGCGGCCCTCGACCGCGGCGCCACCAGCCTGACCGACGCGGTTCGGCAGGGATTGCCGCCGGTCACCGGCGCGCCGGTATTCGGAGCGTTGGGCGGCGGATATCGGACGCTGATTGACGAGCTCGTCGGGCGCAGCCGTGCGCGATGGGTGCGGGCCGCTGTGCAGCGGCTGGAGCCCGCCGGCAGCGGCTGGGCGCTGCGCGACGACACCGGCCAGCGTTGGGAGGCCGACGCCGTGGTCCTGGCGATCCAAGCGCCGCGGCTGGCGCGGCTGCTTGAGGGGTCCAATGGTCTGTCCCCGCGCGCCTGCGCCGCCGCCAGCCGGATCACCAGCGCGTCGTCGGTGGTGGTGGCGCTCGCGGTGCCGGGCGACACCCCGCTTCCGGGGTGTTCGGGTGTGCTGGTGGCCAGCGGAGAACCGCTGCGGGCTAAGGCGATCACCCTGTCGTCACGCAAGTGGGGCCTGGCAGGTGATGTGCAGTTCCTGCGGCTGTCGTTTGGGCGGTTCGGCGACGATCTGGCCACCAGTGCCTCCGACGAGGAGCTGCTGGCTTGGGCTCGGCAAGACCTGGCCGCCGTGTTCGGGTTGGAGGTCGAACCCGTGGATGCCCGTCTGCAGCGTTGGATCGAGGCGATGCCTCAGTACGGCCCCGGGCACGCGGAGTTGGTCGCGGAGGTGCGCGCCGGCCTGCCGTCGGGGCTCGCGGTGGCAGGCAGTTACCTGGATGGCATTGGTGTACCTGCGTGTATTGGGGCGGCCGGGCGCGCGGTCGAGGCCTTAGAAGTTTGAGCCGCGGAAGTGGCACGATGGTTTCATGGCCAAACTCGATTATGACGCCCTGAACTCGACGCTTCGCTACCTGATGTTCTCGGTGTTCTCGGTGCGGCCCGGTGCGCTCGGCGAGGAGCGCGAAGCCACGATTGACGACACATCCACCTTCTTCAAGCTGCAGGAGGAGCGCGGCGTCGTGGTACGCGGTCTATACGACCTGGCGGGTCTGCGCGCGGACGCCGACTTCATGATCTGGACACACGCCGAACGGGTCGAGGACCTGCAGGCGACCTACGCGGACTTCCGGCGCACCACCACCCTGGGGCGGGCGAGCTCGCCCGTGTGGAGCAGCGTGGCGCTGCATCGCCCCGCCGAGTTCAACAAGAGCCACGTCCCGGCGTTTATCGCCGGCGAAGACCCCGGTGCTTATATCTGCGTGTATCCGTTCGTTCGGTCGTACGAGTGGTACCTGCTGCCCGACGAGGAACGCCGCCGGATGCTCTCCGAGCACGGCATGGCCGCTCGTGAATTCAAGGACGTCCGCGCCAACACGGTGCCTGCGTTCGCGCTCGGCGACTACGAATGGATCCTGGCATTCGAAGCCCCGGAACTGGACCGCATCGTCGACTTGATGCGTGAGCTGCGCGCCACCGATGCGCGCCGGCACACCCGCGAAGAGACGCCGTTTTTCACCGGTCCCCGCGTGCCTGTCGAGCAGCTCGTGAACGCATTGCCATGACAACTCAATTCGACCCGACCGATCCCACCCGGTTCGAGGAGATGTACCGCGATGACAAGCTGTCGCATGGCCTGCCCGCGGCTACGCCGTGGGACATCGGCGGCCCGCAGCCGGTGGTCCAGCAGCTGGTAGCGCTGGGCGCGATCAAGGGTGAGGTGCTCGACCCAGGCACCGGCCCCGGTCATCACGCGATCTACTACGCCTCCAAGGGCTACTCCGCCACCGGCATCGACGGGTCCGAAAGCGCCGTGGAACGGGCCCGGGCCAACGCGGCGAAGGCCGGCGTGAAAGTGAATTTCGAGCTGGCGGATGCAACGAAGCTCGAAGGGCTGGACGGTCGGTTCGACACCGTCGTCGACTGCGCCTTCTACCACACCTTCAGCACCGAACCCGAGCTGCAGAGGTCCTACGCGCAGGCCTTGCACCGGGCCACCAAGCCGGGCGCGCGGTTGTACATGTTCGAGTTCGGCGCACACGATGTCAACGGCTTCACCATGATGCGGTCATTGTCCGAGAACGACTTTCACGGTGTGCTGCCGCCCGCCGGCTGGGAGATCACCTACCTGGGACCGACGACGTACTACGTCAACATCAGTGCCGAGCAGATCGAGTCGATGGTCGCGCGCAACCCCGACATGGCCGAGCGGGCGGAGTCCATGGTGAAGCGCTTTCGGGCGATGGAGCCATGGCTGGTCAACGGCCGGGTGCACGCCCCGTTCTGGGAAGTGCACGCCACGCGGGTGGACTGAGCTTCGAACCGCGAGACGGTAACTGGCTACGCATTTTGCGAGTAGCCCCGTCGGTGGTTACAGCCTCGCGGCGCTATGCTCCGGCCGGGACTAGCTGCAGCGAGATCGAGTTGATGCAATAGCGCTGATCCGTCGGCGTCGGATAGCCCTCACCGGCGAACACATGACCGAGATGGCTGTGGCAGTTCGCGCACAGCACCTCGGTGCGCGTCGTCCCCATCGAGTGGTCAGGACGCAGGATGACCGCGTCGGAGTTCGACGGGTCGAAGAACGAGGGCCAGCCGCAATGCGAATCGAACTTCTCTGTGCTGCGAAATAATTCGGCGCCGCAGGCACGGCATTGGTAGACGCCCTGCGTCTTGGTGTCGGTGTATTTGCCGACGAACGGCCGCTCGGTGCCGGCGCGACGCAGCACGTCGAACTCCTGCGGGTTGAGCTTCTTGCGCCACTCGTCGTCGGACAGCTGCAATTTGGCAGGCGACAGGTCGGGTGACAAATCGGGAGGAGTCATGCCTCCACGCTA
>PLSK01000036.1 GCA_003165155.1 Mycobacterium sp.
AGTCCTCGGCGACGATCGTCGTCTGAAGGGCACCGACGTGGGGCATGTGCATCGCGACGAATCGTTGCTGGGTGAGCGAACTGGTGCGTCCGGCGTCGTCACAGAAACGAACCTCCCTCGTCAGTACCGCGCCGCGAAGGTCCAGGGTCTGTCGGTAGGACAGCACCCNNGACCGCGTCGATGTCGAACCAGCTGCCGCCGTCGATCCGGAAGGTCAGGGCAAGCCAGTTGGGCAGGTTGACCAAACTCTCGTTGTCGATCGCAGTACCGGATACGTCGTCGACGAGGCGGTTGTAAACCCCGGCAGCATAGGTGCCTGGATAGTGCACCTGGTCGGCCTTCGATTCGGGTGCTGCGCCNNGGGTGGCGAAGTAGCCATTTCCTAACGCGCACAACGACTCACGAAGCTTCTCGCTCTGCGGGTCATACTCCTCAAAGGTGAAATCCCAAGCCGTGGAGGATGTCTCATGCTTGTTTGCCAGCCAATTCGACCCGCGCTGCACGAACTCCCGCACCTGATCGGGACTCTGCAAACTGAAACGGGCGGCCGTCTTGCGGTCGCGATCCTCGTCGTGGCGCACAACAATGCCCATACCGTCGAATTGGACTGCGTCGAATGCGTCTTCGTCGGTGAGGTCGTCGCCGATGTAGATCGGCAGCAGGGAACCCGTAGGGTCGATGCGTTCACGAATCCAGGCCAGCGTGGTCCCTTTGTCCCAGTCGATGTCAGGCCGCAGCTCGACGAGTTTGCGCCCGTTCGTCACGCGTAGGCCATCTCGCTGCCCGAGCTTGTGTGTGGCCGAGACGATCTCGCCGACGTGCTCCGGTGCGACCTCGCGGTAGTGAACCGCGACGGCGAAGCGCTTATGTTCTATCCGTACTCCGGGAATCTCAGCCAGGCTCTCGCCTAACTCGGCCGCCGCACGCTCAAGGACACCGACGGCGGCGACGGCCGGTTCGTTTCGGTGATAGGTGCCGTCCGGTTCGGTTAACTCAAAGCCGTGGCTGCCCGCGTACCAGATGCCCGGTATCGGTACCCGGGTGCGGATATCGGCGAGGTCGCGGCCGCTCAGTATGGCGACAGAGCATTGCGAAGCCATGCTTTCCAGCGCTTCGGCCGCTCCGTCGACGAGGGTGGCGGCGCTGGGATCGGCGACGATGGGGGACAAGGTTCCGTCGTAGTCGATAAACAACACCGGTTCTCGGGCACCCAGAACACCGATTATCTGACCGTATGACATCACCGCATCGGGGAGCTCCGACATCCGCTTGTCGCCCACGCGTACGGCGACGTCCCCCAGGTCCGCAACCACGACGTCGGCGCCGCAGCTCAACAGTCTGTCGGGCTGCCCGGCGCGGTCGACACCGATGACGAGTGCGAAACCGCCGTCCTGGGCTTCCGCTATCCCGGCACCGGCATCGTCGACGACGACAGACCGTTGTGGATGCACACCGAGTCGGCGGGTGGCTTCGACGAGAACCGCGGCGGGTATGTCATCGAGACAGACGCCGAAAAGGTTGTCAATTCCAGCGGATTTCAAGAGCTGCTGACCGGCCGGGCCCGACGAATGGACGGCCGTGCTAATCCCGGCATCGAGTAATTTTCGGACCAGGTTGATCGTTGACTCGAACAGCTGAACACCATCAGTGTCGATCAAGACATTGTCGATGTTGAAGATCACGGCGTCGTGATAGCGCGGGTCGATGGTGACGGGCAGCGTCATGACGATATCTTTGCTTCAGTGGACGACCAATGATCTCCGTCGACATCTATTGGGTCGTGAACCATCTCGAAAAGCCGCTCGACAGCTTGACGGGTGCAGGGTGCGGTGCCGGGAGTCAGCAGCACGGCCGCGCCGGCGGCGATGCCCAGCCGCACCGCCTTGTCGAGTTGCCAACCACGGCTAAGCCCCACGGTGATGCCGGCGGTCATGGCGTCCCCGGCGCCCACGCCACTGCCGGAAGGCACCCTTACGGGCGAATAACGTTGGCCACCACCCGGTGTAGCAAGCAGGGCCCCCTCGGAGCCAAGCGACACGACGACGAATTGAGCGCAGCCGCGGGCGATGAGTTCGCGCGCCGCGGCGAGCTGTTCTGACTCACTGATGAGCTCTCGTCCGACACATTCGCGCAGTTCTCGCACGCTCGGTTTGAGCAGAAAGACGCCGGAAGATATATGCCGCAGTCCAGCCCCGGACGCGTCGAGAATCAGCAGCGCGCCGCGCTCGCGACAGATGTCGGCGACCCGCTGATAGAAGTCGGCAGGCACGCCGGGCGGGAGGCTGCCGCTCGCCACGACGAAGTCCGCGGATCCTGCCGTGGCGCTGAGGGTGTCGAGGCACTCGGCCTGCTCGGCCTCAGTGAGCCGCGGGCCTGGGAGCACGAACCGGTACTGCTTCCCGGTCCCGCGCTCATCCACGGTGAAGCTTTCCCTGGTGGAGCGAGCCACGGTGATCCGCTGCACCGGAACCCCTGAGTCAGCGACAAGGTCGGTCACCTTGTCGCCGGCGTGGCCGCCCGCGGGAAAGAGCGCCAATACCGATTCGCCGAGCACATGGGCGATTCGCGCGACGTTTATCCCGCCGCCGCCGGGATCGTAACGGGGCAGCCCGCATCGCATTTTATCGGTCGGAATGACCCGATCGGTGTCGGTGGTGATGTCGAGCGCCGGATTCATCGTCAGGGTGACAATTCTGGTTCCCGACCTCGTCGGTGGCGTCATTGCTATTGGCTCAACTCTCTCGGGGTTGTCGTGAGCGACACCTGAATCCGACCATTTGACGGGCGCCGACGGTAGGGACTGAAGTCCCTCGCCCCGAGGGGCGTTCGTCGGTGCTGAACTCGGCGACCGTCCAGGTCAGCACCTCTAGGCCAGCGGTTCGCGGGCAACAATGACCGGTACCTTGGCCAGCACCATCACTGCCGCGCTAACCGAGCCCAACAACATTCCGGCGAATCCGCCGCGGCCGTGACCGCCGACCACCACGAGCTGAGCCGACCCGGACGCATGCACGATTGCACCTGCCGGCTCATCGCGCACGATGAGCCGGCTAACAGGCACATCGGGGTAGTGCTCACCCCAGCCGGCCAGGCGTTCGGCCAGTATCTCGTCCTCTACCGCCCTCAGCGCCGGCCAGCCGGGACCGGGGAAACTGACGATGGTGTCGAACACACTCACATCGCTCCACGCGTGTAAGGCCGTCAGCCCTACCTTCCGGCGCGAAGCTTCATCGAACGCGATCGCGGTCGCCAACTCCGACTCCCGCGACCCGTCGATTCCCACCAGCACCGGGGCCCGTGCGGCATCGGCATTCAATTGGACGCCATCATGGATAACCGCTACCGGACAATGCGCGTGATAGACGAGCCCGGAGCTCACCGAACCCATATGACGGCCCCGCAACGTGCCGGTACCGAGGCAGCCCACCACGACCAAGTCGGCGTCTTGAGACAGGTCGACGAGAGCTGGAACGGTCATAGCACAAGGCATTTCGCAATCGATCGTTGCTGAGCCACGCTGACAGCTTTCCTCCGCGATCTTGACCGCTTCTTCGATCACCTGTCGCCCGCGTTCCCGCAGCCCTCTCATCCACTCCGGCACCAATGACGATTCCAGCCATCTCCCGGCTGTTGCGGGAACAACATGAACCAACGTCAGCGAAACATTGCGTAACTCGGCGTCGCGGGCGGCCCACTGGGCCGCGACCTTGGAGCCCGGCGAGCCGTCGACGCCGACGACGACTCCCGGTCCCGTATTGAGTTTGGTCACGACATTCTCCTTATTTTGACCGCTAAGCCGGTTGATGCGCTTGGCGGTAGAGAGCGGCACCGGCTGTGACTCCCGCGCTGGCGGCAATGAGCAGAACGCGGGCGCCGGGCGAGAGTTCTTGGGCCGCAACACGGAGTGCCGCCACCAGTGAGGCGGTATGCATGCTCTCGTCGTCGGCGACGACGATCCGTTCCACCGGTACCGCGAGTTTGGCGGCCAGCGCCGCGCGATAGCCGTGCCGGGCCGGCGCGGCGACGATGATGTCGACGTCGGAAAGGCCGAGAGAGGCCTCCTCGAGGCAGCTGTGGGCCACCTGGGCGGCGGCGGCGGCGAATTGCTCGTCCAGCGCGGCCGACCCACTGAATCGAAGCACATTGTGCGAGTCTTTGAGTCCGACGGTGGCGCGGAAGCTCTCACCGTCGTCGGGGATGTTCGCCCAGTGCACGCGACCGAGTCCGGAGTCGTCGTCGCTCCAATTGCACAACAGTGCAGCCCCGACGGGGGAGAACGGAAAGTGCTCGCTCATCCCGCGGCCCGGGTCGGCGTCACTTGCGACGACCAGGGCGCAATCGATGGTGTGTGACCGCAGGAATCCGTCGACGATCTGCAATGCGGTGAGGACTCCGCAGGTTCCGTTCGCTATGTCGAACGAGAACGTGCCCTGGTCGTCGCCGTGCGGGTCTTCAGGGTTGGCCCCGAGGTCCTCTTGGATGAGCGCCGCGAGGGCCGGCTCCGCCAGATTCTTGTCGCGGTAGACGCCGGCGTTGATCAGAAGGTCTACGTCATCGGGCTCGCGGCCCGCTCCCTGCAGACACGTCTTGGCCGCCGCGACCGCCAGATGCAGTGCGCTGTGACGGGTGCGCCACCCACCGCGGCTGACATCGAGGCGTTCAATGACTGTGCCCATAGCGGCCCACCAACTCCTCGTCGAGGGTGAGGAGAACGACGCCGATCTCCAGGCCCGATGCCAGGGCAATCAAGGCGATGGTTTCGCCTGGCCGGATCCGCCCGGCTTCAAGTTCTTCCACGAGCGCTACCGTGTGGGTCGTCGATGCCGTGTTTCCGTAGCGATCGACGGTGATCACGGCGTCGTGTTGCGGACTGTCACCGAATGAAGCCGACACCGCGGCCATCCCCTTGCGTATTGCGCGGGCCGAGGTCTGATGCGTGATCACGTGATCGATGTCGTGCATCGCGATGCCGGCTGCATCGAGGACTTCGTGGAGCAATAGCGGGGTGTCGGCAATGGCTGCGCGTTGGATCCCGCGAGAATCGGTGAACATCCGGGCACCGGGATCATGCCCCTTCGGATAGGCAAGGCACAGCCGGCTGTAGTCGGCAACCGTGGTGAAGCCGGTGAGGCTGATGCCGGCGGACCCGGAGGTGGCGCGTTCAAGTAGAAGTGCCGCTCCCGCGTCGCCGAGTGTCAGACAGGCGAGTTCTTTGCTCATAATGTTGCGGATGTGCCGGGCCGCATTCTGACCGAGTTGGGAGATGTACTCGCCGCTGACTACTAGGCCTCGCTCGACCGTTCCCTGCCGGATCCAATTGTTGAGCACCGTGACACCGGTCAGCATGCCGGCACAGGCGTTCGAGAGGTCAAAGGTCATCGCCTTCGTTGCCCCAAGCGCGTGGGCGACTGCACTGCTCATCGTCGGTTCCACCCACTGCGTCAGACCGCCGCGAAACTTGGTGATACTGCAGCTGATTACCACGTCGAGCGACGCCGCATCCTGGTGTGCCTTGGTCAGGCAATCCTGTGCGGCCGCGGTGGCAAGACTGTAGGAGTCTTCGTCTCCAATCGAGACCCGGCGTTCGTGGATGCCGGTCAGGCGTTCAAGGTCTATGTGCGTGCGATGACGCGTGGTCGCCATCAGTTCATTGGTTGTGAGATGGGTGGCAGGCAGATGCCGCCCTGCCCCGGCCAGTCGGGCGCGATGCGGCGCCGGTGGTCCGTCACCCTCCATCACCAACCAGTTCTTGGGCATTCGTCGCTCTCCTTTGCTTTCCCAGGATGGGTCGCCACGGCACCATTCACCAGAGGATTTCGACCCTAAGAAGCGATTGCAAGCGATTGCAGTGAGGTCACGTTCTTCACTGCTGGTCAGGGTGCGAGCCCGGGTGCCAGGAGTGCAGTGACCCTAGCAGTGCGTTCTTCTTGTAGTGGTGATCCGTCATTCGCCGCAGGATGCTGTCGAGGACGACGACTGCGTCGTTGATATACGGCCCCTTGTTGAGCATCGCGCATTCGGCCCGTTCGCTCATTGCCGCGTCGCTGATCTCTGAGCGCGAGGGATTCCCCGTCTTTGTGAGTCGTTCGAGTACTTGGGTGGCCCAGATCACGGGCAGGTGCGCGGCTTCGCACAGCCACAGGATCTCTTCCTGCAACTCGGCCAGGCGTTCGTATCCGCACTCGACGGCAAGGTCCCCCCGCGCGATCATCACACCGACGCGCGGATGCCGCATCGCCGTAAGCAGAAGTTGCGGAAGATGTTCGAATGCTTGCCGGGTCTCAATTTTCAGCACGATGCCCAAGGAGTCGCCGCCGCTGCGGCTCAATACGTCGAGCAACTGCTCGACATCGGAAGGGTCTCGCACGAAAGACATCTCGACCAGATCGGCCAGCTCGACGACTGTTGACAGGTCAGACAGGTCCTTCTCGGTCAGTGCGGAAATCGGGAGGTTGGCGTCGGGCACATTGACCCCCTTGCCGGCGCGGAGGCGGGATCCCGCGTCTGCGGCGTGCTCGATCCGCAACCGCAGGACGCCAGCACCTACGCTGACTATCTCGCCGCTGATCCGACCGTCATCGAGGTGCACCTTCTGCCCAATGTGAGCATGATCGAAGATCTCAGGCAGCGTGCAACCAATGCGCGCAACGCCCTCGGCGGCCAGCGGCGCCGGCGAGCAATCTCTGGTCAGTTCGAGGATGTCTCCGCGATGCAGGACCAGGCTCTGTTCGGTTTGCGGGAGTTCGCCGAGGTGTGTCGAATCCTCGCTGCCGTGGACGTGCAACAGCGTGCCGGTGGCGAGGTAGGTGGTCTTGTCGGCAGTCGCGACGAATCCACCGGGGGCGCCTGGTTTCTGACCAACGGCTTTCAGCACCAGCCTGCGTTTCGAGCCGCGGGTGTCGTGCAGGTGCAGGACGTCATCGTCGTGGCGGCGGCTGAGCCATTGCCCGGACACCGGCAGTGAAATCATGCCGGCTTCGGGCGGGTCGATCGGGTCTTCCGCTGCAGTCAGCCATGCCCGTGCCGGGGCGGTTACCTGCCCAAGCGAGTTCCTGGATGGCTTGAGTTTCACGATGCGCGGCCCGGGCTCTAGCGGTCCAGTCCGCAGCTTTGGTCCCCCAAGGTCCATAGCGACCAAGCAGGTGCGGCCAGTCGCTTCGGCCGCTTGCT
>PLSK01000122.1:0-1783 GCA_003165155.1 Mycobacterium sp.
CAGCCACGACGATCGTCTTCGCCCTTTTCCTCGCGATGCTGGGGGCCTTCGTCGCCGCCGCCGTCCCCCCGCTTGTGCAGCAAGCGACCGAGCTCATCAAGCAGGCGCCGCATTATCTTCAGCAGGCCCAGGACCACTCCTCGACCATCGGTCGGCTCAACGATCGCTTCCATCTGCAACAGCGGATCACCGACACAGTCAAAGGCTCGGGAGGATCGGTGGTCAACGATGTGGTCAGTGCAGGAAGCGCGGTCTTCGGCGCGGTGGGCGACTCCTTGATCGTCATTGTCTTGACCGTGTACTTCCTGGTCGATATGCCCCGTATCCGCACCAACCTGTACCGGATGGTGCCCAACACTCGTCGGCCGCGCGCCATACTGATCGGGGATGAAGTGTTCGCCAAGGTCGGCGCCTACGTGCTGGGCAATGTGTTGATCTCGGTGATCGCCGGGGGCGCCACCTTCATCTGGCTGCTGGCATTCAATGTCCCGTACCCCTTGTTACTGGGCATTTTCGTTGCTCTGTTCGATCTGGTGCCTGTCGTCGGATCGACCATCGCCGGTGTCGGTGTCGCCGCTGTGGCATTGACGGTCTCGCTTCCGGTCTGCATCGCAACGACGGCGTTCTTTGTCTTCTTCCGCCTGCTCGAGGACTACCTGCTGGTGCCGAGAATCATCGGCCGGGTGGTGAAGGTGCCCGCCCTGATCACCGTTGTCGCCGTGCTCATCGGCGGCGCGCTGCTCGGGATCGTCGGTGCGCTGGTAGCGATTCCGATCGCCGCCGCGCTGCTATTGCTCACCCAGGAAGTTCTCTATCCCCGCCTCGACGAGGTCTGATAACACCGTAGGCCAACACTAGTTGGGCGCAGGCGGATCCTGTTGCGGCTGGGGCTGGTTACCAGACGGCGCGCGGTTCGGCGGGGCCGGTGAAGGATGTGGGCAGTCAGGCGTGAAAATAACGGTGTGCCCCACCATCGTCCAATTGATCGTGCACGCCAGCGGCACCACGGCAGGTTTACCAGCCATGGCAATGAGAGCCGCCAGCACTCCGGTAGCTAGCGTTGGAAAAATTAGGCGGGCGACGACGTTCAACGCACCCCCGCCCGGCGACGGCCGGACGATCATCGACCGTCTCGCGATCGGTTCGGCCATGTTGTGTTCCGCTCCCCGGGGCAAATTGATCCCCGATACTTTTAAGGCTACCCGGTCGCGCCACATGCGGCGTGACGAGAAAAACTGAGCGGTTGCGGATTTGCCTCAGCTGCTCTGCGTGGTGGCGTCCTGCAACTTGGCCATCACCTGATCCATGCTGAAGCTCGCAGATTTCTGTCGCTGCGGGAACTCGACCAATGTCTGCAGCATCTCCGCGACGTAAGCCTGGGCCGGGACGAACAGGAAGATGTGGTCCATCATCCAGTCGTAGTAGGTGTTCGACGTGATGTCGGCCCGCTCGTACGGATCGGTCTTCAGGTTGAACAGCTTGGGCACACGCAGTTCGACGTAAGGCTCCGCCCAGATCTGCAGGGTGCCCACGCAGCGCTGCTCGAGGAAGACGAATTTCCAATTGTCGAAGCGCAATCCGGTGAGGTCGCCGTCGTCGGAGCAATAGAAGAAGTGCTTGCGTGGGCTCTCGTCGGTCTGGCCGGTGATGTACGCCAACAGGTCGTGCCCGTCGAGGTGCACCTTATACTTCGTGCCGTTCAGGTCGGCTCCCGCGCGCAGTTGCTCGGCGATGTCGGGCACGCCCGCCGCCGACAAGAGCGTGACGAACCAGTCGTTATGGC
>PLSK01000122.1:1937-4627 GCA_003165155.1 Mycobacterium sp.
ACGAAGAACGGGGTTTCGGCTTCGTGCTGGCGCTTGATGAAGTCGACTGCGGCGTCGCGGAATTCGTCGTCGCAGGTTTCCATCCGCTTCTTGGTGAGCGGGCCGGTGTCCTCGATGCGCTGGGTGCCGTCGCCGTTGGCCCAGGTGTGCAGCACGCCGCGGGGCCCGAACTTTTTGCGGAACTCGGGATCCGTTGGGTAGTCCGGCAGTTCGGGTTCCTCTTCGGCGTTGAGGTGATACAGGTTGCCGAAGAACTCGTCGAAGCCGTGCAAGGTGGGCAGGTGCTCGTCGCGGTCGCCCAGGTGGTTCTTGCCGAACTGGCCGGTGGCGTAGCCGTGCGCCTTGAGCGCCGTCGCGATCGTCGGGTCCCCCGCCTGCAGGCCCAGCGGCGCCCCGGGCAGGCCCACCTTGGTGAGGCCGGTGCGGTACGGGTTCTGGCCGGTGATGAACGCCGCCCGCCCCGCGGTGCAGCTCTGCTCGCCGTAATAGTCGGTGAACAGCGCCCCTTCGGCAGCGACACGGTCGATGTTGGGGGTCCGGTAGCCCATCAGCCCGTTGCTGTAGCAACTGAGGTTGCTCTGCCCGATGTCGTCGCCCCAGAGGATCAGGATGTTCGGCTTGTCGCTCAATGCTTGGCCTTTCGCTGGCGAAGCCTCGGTGCCCCGCACCCCGGCCAGCGTAGACCTCGTTTCCGTCACCCCCTGTCCAGCAAGTTTCGAAACGCACGGCGTGGGCTATATCTCCGGCGTGGCTGTCACTGAGTCCCGCGAAATCATCATCGAGGCAACGCCCGACGAGGTCATGGACGTGTTGTTCGACCTCGAATCGCTGACCGAGTGGTCCTCGGCGCATCAGAAAGTCGAAATTCTCGAGCGGGACGACCAAGGCCACCCAAGCAAATCTCGGCAGGTCGTCAAAATCGTAGGCATCAGCGATGAACAGGTGCTGGCCTACACCACTCACGAAGATGGCGTGAGCTGGACACTGGTCAGTGCCAAACAACAACGCGCGCAGGACGCCCGCTACACGCTGACTCCCGAAGGCGATTCCACCCGGGTCCACTTCGAGCTCACCGTCGACCTCTCCGTGCCCCTCCCGGGATTCGTGATCAGGAGGGGGTCCAAGGGACTGATGGACACGGCCACCGACGGCCTGCGCAGGCAGGTGCTCAAGATCAAGAACGGCAAGTAAGCCGCTTCAGTCGCGGTGAGGTCGTTCACGGTGGCTTGGCCGCCTGACTCAACCGGCGGGTACCTCGTCGGTCCATACCCTGAAGCTCGTCAATGTGTTGAGGCCGAACGCGTTGCTCAGCGCGACGTCGGCGGCATCGCGGCCGCGCGCGATCAACACCCTGCCGATGCGCGGCATGTTGTTGCGCGCGTCGAAGGTATGCCACTGGCCGCCCAGGAACACCTCGAACCAGGCAGCGAAATCCATCGGACCGTACGGCGGCCGCATACCGATGTCGCCGAGGTACCCGGTGCAGTAGCGCGCGGGGATGTTCATACAGCGACAGAAGGCAACGGCGAGATGGGTAAAATCACGGCATACGCCGGTCCGGTCGTTAAAAGCTTCTAACGCGGTCTTTGTCAGGCTCGCGTGCTCATAGCCGAACGTCAGATGTTGATGGACGTAGTCGCAGATTGCCTGAACGCGGCCCCATCCCGTCGGAGCATGCTCAAAAAGATCCCACGCCGTCGCGGACAGCCGGTCGGTTTCACAATACCGACTCCCGAGCAGGTAGACGAGCGTGTCCTCAGGCAGGTCCTGCACCGGAATCTGTTGCGCCTGAGGAACAATGACGTCAGGGACTCCGGTGTCGTTGACGAGCGCATCGGCCGAGACGCGCATGCGGCCCTTCGGAGCAATGATGCGGGTGCACCAGTTGCCGAAGTCGTCACGATAGGCTGCCATCGGGACCGGCGGGTCGACCACCAGGCAGTCACGCCCGACGAGATCGGACACACGCGTGAAGTGGACGTTGAGGTTGAAGATCATCGGGGTTGGCTTCGGGCAGTCGTAGATCATTTCGAAACCGACATGAATTTGCATCATAAATCTCCGATATCCGCCAAGTCAGGTCTGGCATGGCTGGCGCGATGGGTGGTGAAACGTTTTGTCACTAGTGCTATTTGGCGCGGGCCGCGAATCATGGGGCGCTCAGGAAGCGCATGCCATGCGTAACGAATCGATCAGCACGTGCCGCAAGGCCGTCCAGCGCCGGCCCGCGGCGAACACTATGCTTTGGTTGATCTCCAATTCGATTCCGACGTAATCGCTCTCCGCGAAGCGCAGGCGCAGGTGCGAAGTCAACCCGTCTCCTTTGCCAGCATACGGGTAATTGCGGCGCACGCGAAGTTCGGGAGCCAGTGCCGCCAGCGATTCCTTCCAGCGGGCGCACACCTCGGTCTCTGCTTGCCGACCAGGGTGATAGAGCAAACCCACGTCGGCTAAGCGCACCTTTCCATCGAGCTCTGCGGTAAAGCTGTGCGACGAAATGTGGATCACGCGATGGCCGCGCGACACCGCTTGCCCGACGAGACGTTCGACCTGCGCGCGATAGGGCTGGTAATGCTGTTTGACGATTTGCGCCCGGGTCTGCACCCCGGCGCCACGTGTCGCCAATGAAAAGAGTTGTGGGTGGCCGATCGTGCGATTGAGATCAATGAGCAGACGGCTGACAGTCGAAG
>PLSK01000231.1:0-4815 GCA_003165155.1 Mycobacterium sp.
TGGCGGATCTGGGCCGGGGCTTTCGCAAGGCGGCAGGGAATCCGCATACCACCTGGGTGCTGTACGCCGTCATCATCGTTTCGGCGCTGATCATCGCCGGAGCGATCCCGGTGTTGTTGCGGGCGCGTCGCGCGGCGGACGCCGAGCTGGTTGCCCGGGTGGCTGGCCGGCCCCCGGTGGGCGCAGCGTCTCCGTCAGCGCGCATCGCGGCCGACCGGGCACGCCAGCAGCAGATGCAAGCGTCGGGACCGGTCCCAGAGTGGTCCGGCGAGGCGGTAGATCGGGTCTGGTTGCGCGGCACGACCTTGCTGGCGGCCACGATGGGTGTCGCGCTGATTGCGGTCGGGGCTGCGACCTACCTAATGGCCGTCGGCCACGAGGGCCCGTCGTGGGTTGGCTACGGGGTGGCCGGGCTGGTCACCGCGGCGATGCCCGTGCTCGAGTGGTATCACGTTCGGCAGCTGCGCAGCGTGGTTGCTGCGCAATAGCCGGGTCTTCCCGTCGCGAGCGTAAGCCCACTGCGAAAAACCCGGCGGAAAATCGCCGTGCGCTTACGCTGGCGGGTCGGGCCGCTGCTCCCCGGTTAGTGGCTGCCGTTAGAGCCGTTGGAGTCGTCCTGGTTATCGCGCAGCGCGGTCAGGGCGCGGTGCTCAGCGGAGTGCGCCGCCTCGCGCAAGGCTGCATCCTCAGCTACCGGATCGGCGAACAAGAAGCTGCCGCTGCCCGGCGAGCCGGCAGAGCCCAGCTTGTTCATTCGCTTGGGAGCCGGCGCGCCCGCGTACTCCAGCGGTATCGGGTGGCCGTGGTCGTCGACCGGGCCAAGCGGCTGGTGCAGCTCGACGTAAGCGCCCTGCGGCAGGCGCTTGATGATGCCGGTCTCGACGCCGTGCTCGAGCACCGCCCGGTCACTGCGCTGCAACGCGACGCACCACCGGTAGGTGATGTAGTAGACGAACGGCGGAATGACCACCATCCCGATGCGCCCGATCCACGTCGTCGCGTTCAGCGAGATGTGGAACTTGAAGGCGATGATGTCGTTCATCGCCATGAGCGTGCACACCATGTAGAAGGCGATCGCCATGGCGCCGATCGAGGTGCGTACCGGCACGTCTCGAGGCCGCTGCAGCAGGTTGTGGTGCGCGTGGTCGCCGCTGAACCGCTTCTCCAGGAACGGGTAGACGATCAGCAGGGTGAATACCAGGCCCATGAGCAGCCCGACCCACACCACCGCGGGAATGGTGTGGTGGAAGAAGTAGAACTCCCACGCCGGCCAGATACGGGCCATGCCCTCGGTCCACATCATGTAAAAGTCCGGCTGCGAGCCGGCGGACACCTGAGATGGTTTGTAGGGACCCAGGTCCCAGATCGGGTTGATCTGCAGTAGACCGCCCATCAGCCCCAGCACGCCGACGATAGCCGCGAAATAGGCACCGGACTTGACCGCGAAGATCGGCATGACGCGCACGCCGACGACGTTGTGCTCGGTGCGGCCCGGGCCGGGGAACTGGGTGTGCTTCTGGAACCAGACGAACGCCAGATGCATCCCGATCAGTGCCAGGATGATTCCCGGCAGCAGCAGGATGTGCAGCGCGTAGAGCCGGGGGATCAGGATGTCGCCCGGGAAGTCACCGCCGAATAGCGCCCAATGCAGCCAGGTGCCCATCACGGGCATTCCCAACGTGATTGACGACAGCGCGGCGCGCAGTCCGATGCCGGACAGCAGGTCGTCGGGCAGCGAGTAGCCGAAGTATCCCTCGAACATGGACAGGATCAGCAGCAATGCGCCGATGATCCAGTTGACCTCTCGCGGCCGCCGGAACGCACCGGTGAAGAAGATGCGGGCCATGTGCACCATGATCGACGCGGAGAACATCAGGGCGGCCCAGTGGTGGACCTGGCGCACGAACAGGCCGCCGCGGACCTCGAAGGAGATGTTGAGTGCTGATTCGTAGGCCCGTGACATCTCCACGCCGCGCAGCGGTTGATAGGCGCCGTTGTAGGTGACGTCGAGCATGGACGGATCGAAGAACAGCGTCAGGTACACACCGGTGAGCAGCAGCACGATGAAGCTGTACATCGCGATCTCGCCGAGCAAGAACGACCAGTGTGTCGGGAAGACCTTGTTGAGCTGTCGGCGCACTGCCGCCGACGGGTGGTAACGCGTGTCGATGGCCTCGCCCTGGGAGGCCAGGACGTCACCGATCTTCGGGGGGCTGAGTTTCGGGCTCATGTTGTTGTGCGCTCCCAAAATGCCGGACCAACGGGCTCGATAAAGTCGCCGTTAGCTACCAGATACCCATCTTTATCGATTGTGATCGGCAGCTGTGCCAACGCGCGCGCCGCCGGACCGAATATCGGCTTGGCGAAATGCAGTGCGTCGAACTGCGACTGGTGACAAGGGCACAAGATTCGATAGGACTGCTGCTCGTACAGCGATGACGGGCAACCCAAGTGTGAGCAGACCTTCGTGTAGGCGAAGAACTCGCCGAAGTTGAAGCTTTCCTGACCCTGGCGTTTGACCACCCGCGGCATGTCGCTGGGCCGGAGGCGGATGAGCATCACCGGGTTGCGGATACCCATCGCGACCGTGTTGAGCTTTTCGTGGGATTCCGTGGTGGTGCCGTCGCCGTCGGACTCGCGCCACGGGAAGACGGTCTCCATGCCGCCGGCATCCATGTCTTCGGGGCGCATCCTGATGAACGGTGCCGAGCCGTGCAAGCCGGTGGCCCGTGCCAGGTAGATCGTCTCGCCGTGATAGCGCGGGGTCCAGCCAGACGTCCAGAGCACGGCCTTGAGGCCGTCGGCGGTGGGCACGACCGGCTTCCACGGGTTTTTGATGAGGCCGCCGGCAAACGCCACCAGCGTGCCGAGGCCGAAGGCGCCCATGCCGACGCCGAATGACATTCCGATCAGCTTGCGGCGCCCGATCGTCGAGCTCTCGTAGGCATCGGCCAGGTTTGCCACGACGGTCTTTCGATCGAGCTCGCGAGAGACACCGTCATGGCGGTCCTGGATCGAGATCTCTTCCGGGATGAATTTTTTCTGGAACAACACCGCGCCGATAGCGATCGAGAGGACGGACATCCCGAAGGTCAGCCCATATAGCGGGGTGGTGAGGGAGTAGAGGAAGCTGCCGTCGGCTTCCGCCGGCTTGTACTCCCACGGCCAGAACAAGAAGACCAGCAGCAGCGCCAACCCGAACGCGCCGCCCAGCAGAAGCCATAGCGCCACGCTGCGCTCCGCGCGCTTCTCGGCCTTGGTGCCCTCCACCGGCCAGCGGGGCTCCTTGTAGGCGATCCTGACGCCATCGATCTTGCCCCCGAGCTCGAGCAATTCCTGCTGCGACATCGAGGCCAGTGCCGCCTCGTCCGGCTCCCCAGCAACGTCGCTCATGCTCGTGCCCCAATCCACAGTGCCAGCGCGATGGCGCCCACCATCCCGATGATCCACATCGCCATACCCTCGGGCGCGGGTCCGAACCCACCGAGGCCGTAACCGCCCGGCGAGGGCTCCTCGGCGACGGTCTTCACATAGCCGATGATGTCCTTCTTGGCCTCGAAGGAAAGCTGGCGGTCGGAGAACTTCGGCATGTTCTGCGGGCCGGTCAGCATCGCGGTCAGAATCTGCTGTTCATTGGCTTCACCGAGGTCCGGCGCGAACTTGCCGGACGAAAGCGCTCCGCCCTTGCCGGTGAAGTTGTGGCACGAGGCGCAGTTGAGCCGGAACAAGTCGCCGCCGCGGCCCAGATCCTCGCCGCGCAGCGAGTGCATCTGAAGGGTGCCGTCCGGGTTGCGCGCCGTGATGGGGCCACCACCGTTGGCCTGGACGAAGGCGCCGATTGCGTCGACTTGCGACTCGTCGAAGATCGGATCCTTACGCGGCGCCTGGGCCTCGCCACGCATGGCGGGCATCCGGCCGGTGGACACCTGGAAGTAGACGGCCGCCTCGCCGACGCCGATCAGGCTCGGTCCGTGGTCGGGCACGCCTTGCAGGTTGGCCCCGTGGCAGGACACGCAGGAGGTGTCGAAAAGCTGTTTGNNCCGCCCGACAGTCGACGGCGAAGGCGCCGACGCGACCGATCACCATTGCCACCGGATCGGGTGAACCTCAGTTGCTTCAACCGAGCACTCCTGTTCGTCTTGCGTCAGCTATCGGATGAAATAGATCACGGTGAACAGCGCGATCCACACGATGTCGACGAAATGCCAGTAGTAGGAGACGACAATGCTAGCCGTGGCCTGCGCCGGAGTGAACTTGCTCATCGCCGTGCGGATCAGCAGGAAAATGAAGGCGATCAGGCCGCCGGTGACGTGCAGCCCGTGGAAGCCGGTGGCCAGATAAAACACGCTGCCGTAGGCGCTGCCCGGGATCGTGGTGCCGTGGGTGACCAGGTGGAAGTACTCGTACGCCTGCCCGAGGACGAAGAACAAACCCATCAGGAAGGTGACCACGTACCAGCGGCGCAGCCCGAAGACGTCGCCGCGTTCGGCCGCGAACACGCCCATTTGGCAGGTGAACGACGACGCGATCAGCACGAGCGTCACCGGAACTGCCTGGTAGAGATTCAGCTCGGTCGGGGGCGGCGGCCACTTCCCGCCGGCCTGCGCACGCGCGGTGAAATACATCGCGAATAGCCCAGCAAAGAACATCAGCTCGCTGGAAAGCCACACTATGGTGCCCACACTGACCATGTTGGGCCGATTCAGCGAATGCACTCGCGACGTGATTGCCGTCCCCGAGGTGCCTACAGCGCTCGTCACATCCGCAAGTATGACGCTTTGTAGTTGTCGAAGACTACCCGGGGCGCAAATTCGG
>PLSK01000231.1:4875-10209 GCA_003165155.1 Mycobacterium sp.
GTGGCGATGAAGATGAAAGGCCCCACCGCCGCTGAAGTTAGCGAGCTGGCCGACGTCATGTTGAGTCACGCGCTGCAGATGCCCCCCGACGCCTCGGGTGGTGACACCGTCGACATCGTCGGTACCGGTGGCGACGGCGTCAACACCGTCAACCTGTCCACCATGGCCTCGATCGTGGTTGCGGCCGCGGGCGTGCCGGTGGTCAAACACGGCAACAGGGCGTCGTCGTCGCTGGCCGGTGGCGCGGACACGCTAGAGGCGCTCGGGGTGCGCATCGACCTCGGACCCGAACAGGTCGCGCGCAGCCTCGCCGAGGTCGGGATCGGGTTCTGCTTCGCGCCGCTTTTCCATCCGTCCTTCCGGCAGGCATCCGCGGTGCGTCGTGAACTCGGGGTGCCCACCGTATTCAATCTGCTTGGGCCGCTGACTAATCCGGCCCGGCCGCGGGCGGGCTTGATTGGCTGCGCGTTCGCCGACCTCGCCGAGGTGATGGCGGGGGTGTTCGCCGCGCGTGGCGCCAGCGTGCTGGTCGTGCACGGCGACGACGGGCTCGACGAGTTGACCACCACCACCACGAGCACGATCTGGCGAGTGCAGGCAGGCACGGTGGACAGGTTGACTTTTGATCCCGCCGGATTCGGCTTCGCCCGCGCGGACCTCGACGAGCTGGTCGGCGGCGACGCCCAAGCCAACGCGGCGCAGGCGCGCGCGGTTCTGGCCGGCGTCAAGGGTCCGATTCGCGACGCCGTCGTGCTCAACGCCGCCGGCGCAATGGTGGCCCACGCCGGCCTATCCAGCCGCGCTGAATGGCTGCCGGCGTGGGAGGACGGGTTGCGGCGTGCCGGCGCGGCCATCGACTCGGGGGCGGCCGAACAGTTGCTCGCGCGATGGGTGCGGTTCGGCCAGCAGATCTGACTCCCAGCTTCGGCCGGTCTGCTCGCCGGCCAGTCGCGCCGACCGTGCCAGCGCCGCCCAGCCGGCCCAGGCGCCGGCCGACCGCAGCGGAGAGGCCCACCCTGGGGAGTCGGGGGCGTCGGGTTCGGCGAGCCGGACGACGCGCACTCCGGGGGTGGCCAGCCAGCGCGCGATGAGCTCGGTCTCCTCGACCAGCGCGCCACCGAGCGGGGCCGGCATCGGCAGGATTGCTTGGGCGCCAGCGTGAATGGCGTCGACCACCGGCATCGGCGGCACGCCACGCCTGGCGGTGCCCGCCGCGGCGAGTTGGCCGTGCCGGATGACAGCCAGGTGGTATCCGCCGGCACCATCCGGGGCGGCGGCGATGAGCTCGGGCAGCGCGGTCAGCGCACGCAGCCGCTGGCCGCGCCACAGCGCCTCCACGGCGGCCGCCGTGTGGTCACGCAGGCGCGCGGCGCTCTCGTAGTGGCGATGCTCGGCGAGCGCAGCGACCTGATCCACCGCCGCGCCCAATGCGCTGTTGTCCAGGCCGTCGGTCAAGGCCACGGCGCGCCCCACGGCCGCCGCGTACTGCGTGGCCGTCACATCGCGGGCGGCCGGGCAGGGCGACACCTCCAGCTCGGGGCAGGACGGCCCGTGCAGCGCCGAACGCGCCAGCCGCGCCGTACACGTTCGGATGCCGGTGAAGCGCGCCAGCAGGGTCGCCGTCGCGGCGGCCTCGGAACGGGACCGGAACGGGCCGACGGCGCGGTCGTGTCGGGGCGCCCGCACCACCGACAGCCGTGGAAACGCCTCATCGGTCAGCACGACCCACCACCAGCGCCGCGGGAACCGCGACCGGCGGTTATACGGCGGGGCATGTGCGGCCAGCATCCGCAGCTCGCGTACCCCGGCCTCCAGTGGATGCGCGCATTCCACATGGTCGACCGCGCTGGCCAGCGCCACCATCTCGGTCATCCGGGCGCGGCGATCGGTGCCGTTGAAGTACTGATTCACTCGGCGCCGCAAGTCGACCGTCGTGCCGACGTAGAGCACCTCGCCGGACGGACCGCGGAACAGGTAGACGCCGGGACGGCGCGGCAGGCCGTCGGCGAGCACCCGCTTGCGGCGCTGGGCCGGCGTCACGTCGGGCAGGTAGGCGCGCAGGTCGGCATAAGTGTGTACGCCCTGGTTGCCCACCCGCTCGATCAGGGCGTGCAACACGTCGACGGTGGCGCGGGCGTCGTCGAGGGCGCGGTGGGTGGGCTCGGTGGAGACGGCGAACAGCCGCGCCAATGCGGCCAGCCGCACGCTGGGCGCTTCCTCGCGACTCAACACCCGCCGGGCCAGCCGCACCGTGCACAGCACCTGCGGCCGCGGCCAGGGAATCTGGCACCTTTCGGCAGCCGCCCGTAGAAATCCGATATCGAATCCGGCATTGTGCGCGACGAGCACCGAGTTGCCGGCGAATTCCATAAACATCGGCAGCACGCCGTCGATCGTCGGTGCGTTACACACCATCGCCGTGGTGATGCCGGTGAGCTGCACGATCTGGGGCGGGATGCTGCGCTGTGGGTCCACCAGGGTGCCGAACTCGCCGAGCACGACGCCGCCGCAGACTTTGACGGCCCCGATTTCGGTGATCGCGTCGGGGGGTGTCGCGTCGGTGCTCCTGGCGCGTCCGCCGGTGGTCTCCAGATCCACCACGACGAAGGTGATCTCGCGCAAGGAGAGTTCATCGCTTGACGCCCAGCTGGATCCATTGTCTGGATTCAGGTCGGCGAAACTCAGCTGAGTCGCACCGGTCACACCCATGGCCGCGACCTTAAAGACCGGCACCGACAACCGTCGCAGCGCGAATTTGAAGGGAAACGTGTCGGTGGTTGCGGTTAGCGTTCGGGAAGCCTGAACCGAGTGCGACCGAGAGGACCGATTCTGATGGCACAAAGCGGCCGACCCGACGGCAGACCCGACCTCAAAGGCGTCGCGGCGCCCGGACCGGATGCACCGGTGGTTATCGATTGTGACGACTGCGCGGTGCGCGGCCCTGGATGTCGCGACTGTGTCGTCAGCGTTTTACTCGGGGTACCGGAAACGCTATTGCAGGATGAATGTGCCGCGCTGGAAGTACTTGCTGAGGTCGGATTGGCGCCAAGATTGCGATTGGTGCCGATCCGGCGGGATCGCGGGTCTGGTGTCGCTTGATCGCCCTGCGCTTCCGGAATTTCTTGCATCGCAACGGTTGAAACCGCCATCACTCACATAGTTATGACAGAAATCTTTCCATTTTCTTAACTCCCCTATTTGGACAAACGGCGATATCGTTTCGTAACCTGTTTGAGACCTGAACCTCGGGCGAACGTCGATGCAGTTTAAGGAAGAGATACTTTGAGGCTCCCCGCTAGGCATCCGGTCACCCGTTTCGCTACACGCTCTGTCGTCGGGATGCTCGCGGGCTTCGTAGTATTCGCCGCTGCTCTTGCCGCAAATGTCGTGGCCGACCCGGCTGAGGACGCGATGGCGAAACTCAACGAGCTATCGCGCCAGGCCGAGCAGACCAGCGAGGCAATGTACAGTGCGCAACTCGACCTGAACCAAAAGCTGGCTGTCCAGCAGGCCGCGGACAAAAAGCACACGGACGACCAGGCTGCTGTCCAGGCCACACAGGATCGCCTGGGCACCTTCCAAACCGCGGTCAACAAACTTGCTGCCGCGACGTATATGGGCGGGCGCGTTGACGGCATGGACGCGATGCTGACAGCGAATTCACCGCAGCAGCTGATCGACAACATGGCCGTGCAGCGCGTGATGGCGCATCAAATGAGCATGCAGATGGCGAGCTTCCGGACCGCCGGAGCACAGGCCGTCCAGGCTGAGGAAGCATCTGCCAAGTCCGCTGCTGACGCAAAGGGCGCGGCCGATCAGGCGGCTGCGGTACGGGCCAGCTTGCAGTCCAAGCGGAGCCAGTTGCAGGTGCAGATCGCTGTCGTCAAATCTCAGTACGTGTCGCTGTCGCCCGGACAGCGCACCGCCCTCGCCGATCCCGGGCCGGTCCCGGCAGGCGTTCCCGCGCCGGACGCGTTGCCGCCCGGTACACCGCCGAACGGTGCACCCGCCGATGCGCCGCCAGCGCCCGGCGGATTCCCCGGCTTTTTCCCGGCGCCCCCGCCCGGTGGCAGCGGTGACCGCGCGACCGTTGTGCAGGCGGCCTTGACTCAGGTCGGATCGCCTTACGTATGGGGCGGCGCCGCACCAGGTGGGTTCGACTGCTCCGGATTGGTGATGTGGGCCTTCCAGCAGGCCGGTGTCGCGCTGCCGCACTCCAGCCAGGCGCTGGCCCAGGGCGGCCAGCCGGTGGCGCTGTCGGACCTGCAGCCCGGCGACGTGCTGACCTTCTACTCGGATGCATCACACGCGGGCCTCTACGTCGGTGACGGCATGATGATCCACTCCTCCACGTACGGAGTGCCGGTGCGCGTGGTGCCGATGAACTCGTCCGGCCCGATCTACGACGCCCGCCGGTACTAAACGCCGCGGCGCGGGGCGGACTGGCCGACCACGCCGGTGGCTTCCGCTACTCCTGGTCTGGGTGTTTGTTGTTGAATTGACGGTGGCGGCGGCTGTGCCGTTCAACCTGCAACGCGAAGATTCGGCAAGGCCCGCGCAGCTGGTCGCGCCCGCTCATCGCCAGGCGAATGCGGTGGCGCCGCCATTGATCGTCGGCGACCGCTCGGTTCGGCTACTCGGTGGCCCGGCCAGCGATCGCCTGCTATCCCGCCTTGCGTCGAACATCGGTGCCGCGATCGACCAGGTCGAGGCTTTCTGGGGACGTGATTGGTCGCGCGATATCTCCGTGCTGGCCGCCGGCTCGGATGAACAGTTCCGCGTGGCCGCCGGCGGCGGTCCGCCAGGACAGTGGGCTGACATCGCGGCGGTTACCGTCTTCGACAGCGTCGATCCCACCCATCGGGTCGCGTTTGGACAACGGATCGTTTTCGCACCGGGCGCGGTCAACATGAGCGACTCGGCATTACGAATAGTGTTGACCCACGAGCTTTTCCACTACGCGGCGCGCGTCGAGACGGCGCTGGACGCGCCGCACTGGCTGACCGAAGGGGTAGCCGATTTCGTCGCCCGCCCGGCCACCCCGATGCCCGCCGACGCGCTGTCCATCGCACTGACGCTCCCGTCGGACATCGAGCTGGACACACCCGGGCCGCAGCGCTCGTTGGCTTATGACCGAGCTTGGTGGTTCGCTCGCTTCGTCGCTGATAGCTACGGGGCCGCGAAGTTGCGCGCGTTCTATCTGGCCGCCTGCGGTGTCGGGCACACCGACGTGCTGACCGCTGTCCACGACGTGCTCGGCACCGACTACGCCGGCGTGCTGTCGCAGTGGAAGCAATGGATGCTGCGTTAGACCGCTACGCGGTCTGCATCGTC
>PLSK01000071.1:0-1633 GCA_003165155.1 Mycobacterium sp.
TGAGCGGCTTTACCTGCGGGTCGCGTCACCCGGTTCCTTCACTGATCGCAACCAAGCGGGCCACCGCGGCTTCAATACCGCTGGCGAGCTCGTCGACGTCGGGTACCGCGTCATAGTCGGCGGTGATACCGAACACCAGATCGTCGCCGTAGCTGAGCATGGCGATGCCCGTGCGAAGGTGCAGTGCGATCGGCGGGATAGGTAGCAGGCGCAGCACATCTCGGCCCATCATGCGTAACCGGCGACGCGGACCGGGCACATTGGTTGCCAAGGCGACGACCCCGAATTGGGGAAGCCGGGTCAGTAACCGAACTGCCCAGGCCGTCAGAGCAAAGGGGATGTAGTTGGCTGCCGAGAAGAGCGCAGATCCGGCTTGTCGCTGCCCGCCGGACTTGGCTCTGGTCAATCGGCCGTGCACCGCCTGCAGCCGCTCTATGGGGTCCTCGAGCTCGATGGGAAGGTATGGCAGCATGAGAGAGACGCGATTATCGAGTTGGTTCGATGCGTCGGCCGACCGCACCGACACGGGCACCAATGTGCGCAGTGAGTTTCGTTGCGGCTGTTCGCCTCGGTGCATCAGCATTGCCCGGAAACTATCGGTAATCGCAGCAAGTGCAACATCATTGATGGTCACGTCAAACTTATGGCAAATCATGGCCACATCGACAAGGAGGACTTGGGCCGCGCTGTAGCGACGCAGATTGCTGACCGGGCCGATCAGCGAGGAATCCGCCGGACTCAGGATACCGGCGGCGATTTGAACAGCCCCGGCCGCTATGCGGGCAGCGGCACTCGTGACGGCGGTAGAAAGGTGCCAGATGTCGCCGGCCCAGTCCAGCGGATTCAGGCTCGGCCAAGACGGACGAAGCGTCGGCGACTCGGCGGCGGCACGTATCCGGTTCGCGAACGTCTCTCCATCTGCGCCGTCGCACAGCCCCGCGAGCAGACGCGTCGCGGAGATTCCGTCGGCGATGCAATGGTGCAGCTTAGTCAGGACCGCCCAGCGATTCTCGGCCAGTCCTTCGATAATCCAGCCTTCCCACAACGGTCGATCTCGATCGAGGCGTCGTTCCATGATATCGGCGACGACCCGGAACAACGCTGCATCGTCGCCCGGCTGCGGCAGCGCAATTCGATGCACATGATGGGCGAGATCGAACTGGGCATCATCGACCCATTCCGGCGCCGCGAGGTCGAGCGGATGCGTGTGCACCACCTGCGTGAACCGGGGAATCTCAGACACCCGCTCGGCGAGCACCGCGACAAGCGACGCGTAGTCGGGAGCCGGGCCTTCCATGACGGCCAGGCCGCCGATCGCCAGACTCACGTGCCGATCGGAATCTTCGGCCTCGAGGAAGCCCGCATCAAGGGTTGTCAGGTGCTCCACCAGCAGCCTCCAAAGTTGTTTCGTCGGGAGTCCCACGGCCGATGCGGCTCAAAGGGTGGACGCCACCAGGCCGGTCAGATCGGCGAGGCGGTGGGAGTAGCCCCATTCGTTGTCGTACCAGCCGACGATCTTCACCAGATCGCCAGTGACTTTGGTGAGCCCGGAGTCAAAGATGCACGACGACGGGTCGGTCACGATGTCGGAGGAGACGATGGGATCCTCGGTGTAAGTGAGGAAGCCCTTCAA
>PLSK01000071.1:1693-4869 GCA_003165155.1 Mycobacterium sp.
TGGTGCGGACCGTCCTCTAGGTTCTGGTCCGGGGTGTACGCGTGGACGGTGGTCATCAGGCCGCGTTCAATTCCGAACACTTCGTCGAGCACCATCGCCATCGGCGCCAGACAGTTGGTCGTGCACGAGGCATTCGAGACGACGGTCTGCGTGCCGTCATAGGCGCGGTGGTTGACACCCATCACCACGGTCAGGTCTGCACCCTTGGAAGTCGCGGACACCACCACCTTCTTCGCTCCGCCGTGCAGATGACCTCGGGCCTGCTCGGCGGCGGTGTATCGACCAGTGGACTCGATGACGACATCCACGCCGAGATCTCCCCACGGCAGCGCCGCCGGCCCGTCGGCGATGGACCACGCTTTGATCCGCTTGTCCCCCACCACAATGTCCTCGCCGTCGGCCGACACATCGTGCGGTAAACGTCCCAGGACGGAATCGTATTTGAGCAGGTGCGCCAGCGTCTTGTTGTCCGCGACGTCGTTCACCGCGACGATCTCGATGTCGGTGGTGCCTGCCGCGCGTTGTACGTCCACGGCACGGAAGAAGTTTCGGCCGACACGCCCAAAGCCGTTCACGCCCACCCGGATTGCCATAGTGATCTCCTCGTAGTTCTGCGGTCTTGGACGCAGCATCAGATTGCACGCCACCTTGAGTCTGACCCCGCTGCGGACCGAGCAGCAGAGGACAAGGTCCTCGCTTTCTTGCCTCCCTTCCCAGTTCACGCTCTGACCCGTGGGTTACCCGTTCGAGTGACCTTCGGCCCTGGCACCGTGCGTGCCGCTATGAGAGGTTGGCATTTGTGGCGCTATCGCAGGTACACGAGTCAACCGGAGTGCTCAACCGACCAGGCGTGAATTTATGCGTCCCTCAGTCGGCGTGCGCCACGGTTTCTTGACGCAGCCTGCACGACGAGGACGGCGGTGTCGGGCACCGATACCGGGCGAGTTCGACGCTGCATGACGTGTGGGCCGGGCTCGATGCTGCTGAATGCTTCACACGCTACGAGAGGACAGGTTATGGGTAAATCAGGGTACGTCCGCTTTTTTGAGGAGTTCGGCATCGACGACGTGCCGCTGGTCGGCGGAAAGAACGCGTCGCTGGGCGAGATGTTCCAGAAGCTGTCCGGGCAGGGCGTCCGCGTCCCGCACGGATTCGCCATCACCGCCCAGGCCTATCGTTACATGTTGGACAAGGCCGGCGCGTGGGACCGTCTGCACGCGGAACTCGACGAGCTCGACCCCGCCGACGTCGCCGCGCTGGCCCGTAAAGGCAAGCGCGCCAGGGAGATCGTCTACGGCGCCGGGCTGCCCGACGATCTGGCCGCCGAGATTCTCGATGCCTACCGCAGGCTTCAGCAGGAGTACGGCGAGGAGGTGAGTCTGGCCGTGCGGAGCTCGGCGACCGCCGAGGACCTGCCGACGGCGAGCTTTGCCGGCCAGCAGGATTCCTATCTCAACATCAAGGGCGAAGAGAGTCTGCTCGACACGTGCCGCCGTTGTTTCGCCAGCCTGTTCACCGATCGCGCCATTCATTACCGAATCGATCAGGGCTTTGACCACTTCAAGGTCTCGCTGTCGATCGGTGTGATGAAGATGGTGCGCTCCGATATCTCTTCGTCGGGTGTGATGTTCTCCCTGGACACTGAGTCGGGCTTTCGCGACGCCGTCTTCGTGACCGGCGCCTACGGCCTTGGCGAGAATGTGGTTCAGGGTGCCGTCGACCCCGACGAGTTCTATGTCCACAAGCCGACCTATCTCGCCGGCCATCGCGCCGTGTTGCGCCGCCTCCTCGGCGACAAGGCGGTGAAGATGATCTTCGTCGAGGGGCAGACCAAGTACACGACACGAAACATCCCCACACCCAAGGCCGACCGCGCTCGTTTCTGCCTCACCGATGAGGACGTCTTGGAGCTGGCCGGCTACGCGTGCANNGTCCAGGCCCGCCCGGAGACGGTGGCCTCCCAGCACAGCGCGACGGCGCTGGAAACCTATGCGCTCGACGGCCGAGGCGACATACTCACCGAGGGCCGGTCGGTCGGCGAAAAAATCGCCTCAGGCGTGGCGAGACGGATCGAGAACCCCACCCACCTGTCCGAGTTCAAGCCCGGCGAGGTACTGGTCGCCGACACCACCACGCCCGACTGGGAGCCGGTCATGAAGACCGCCGCGGCGATCATCACCAACCGCGGCGGCCGCACCTGCCACGCGTCGATCATCGCCCGCGAACTCGGTATCCCCGCCGTGGTCGGCACCGGCGACGCAACCACCTGCGTGCCCGATGGCGAAGTCGTGACGGTGTCGTGCGCCGAGGGCGACTCGGGCCGCGTGTACCGCGGCGCGGTGGGTTTCCACGTCGACCGCACCGAGGTGGCGGACCTGGCGCGGCCGCGCACCCAGATCATGATCAACCTCGGAAACCCCGATCTTGCCTTCAAGACGTCATTCCTGCCCAACGACGGCGTGGGACTGGCCCGGATGGAGTTCATCATCAGCGAGTACATCCGGGTCCACCCGCTGGCCCTGCTGCACCCCGAGAAGGTCGCCGACCCCAAGGCTCGCCGGACGATCGAACGGCTCACCCATGGCTACGTCGACGGAAGTGCGTTCTTTGTGGAACGCCTCTCCGAGGGAATCGGCACCATCGCCGCCGCCTTCTGGCCCAAGCCCGTGGTGGTACGGATGTCGGACTTCAAGACCAACGAGTACGCCAGCCTGATCGGCGGAGCAGCCTTCGAACCATCCGAAAGCAACCCGATGCTCGGCTTTCGCGGCGCCTCACGCTACGCGCATCCCGCCTACGCCGAGGGCTTCGCGCTGGAGTGCCGCGCGATGCGACGTGTTCGCGAAGAGATGGGCCTGACGAACGTCGTGCTCATGCTCCCGTTCGTGCGCCGAATCGCCGAGGCGGACCTCGTCCTGCAGACGATGGCCGACCTCGGTCTGCGCCGCGGCGAGAACGGGCTCAAGGTGTACGCGATGTGCGAGATCCCCAACAACGTGATCCTCATCGATCAATTCGCCAAACGCTTCGACGGCTTCTCCATCGGCTCCAACGACTTGACGCAGCTCACCCTCGGCGTGGATCGGGACAGCGAGATCGTGGCGTTCGACTACGACGAACGCGCCGACGGCGTCAAGGATATGATTCGCCTGGCCGTCGAGGGCTGCCGCCGCAAC
>PLSK01000205.1 GCA_003165155.1 Mycobacterium sp.
ACGCGCTGATCGTGGTGTCCTCGCCGTGGGCGGACGGGGCTTCTGCCGCCGCCAGGACCATGGAGTGGCTGTCGGACCGCGGCCTGACACGGTTGCTGCACAACAGCATCGTGGTGCTCAACGACTCAGACGGGCACGCCGACAAACGCACCCGGGCGCTGCTGGCTCGCGAATTTGTCGACCACGGACAGCCGGTAGTCGAGGTTCCCTTCGATCCCCACTTGCGCCCCGGCGGCGTCATCGATGTGAACCACGAGATGTCGCCGGCGACACGGCGCAAATTCCTCGAGGTAACCGCNNCCGTCCGCTACACCCCGGCCCGCGCGGCAGGATCGGCGATCGCGTCGACCTTGGTCACGAAGCCGCCGCGAATTGTCAGCACGACGGCGGCGAAGAGCCGACGGTCCGCGAAGGCCAGCCCCACATCCGTAGTCCGGAACCGGCCCAGTTTCCCCCAGACGTAGAGGTCGTCGCCACGGCGCCCGACGCGCCGCCGGGGAGCCTGCGTCCGACAGTTTTCGCGACGAATTTCGGCGGGATGTGGTCGGCGCAGATCCACGCCGGCGACGTGGTGGCGGGTCCGTACGCCGCGGCCTGGCCGCGCCGATAGTCGAGTCCGACATCTCGGCGGTCGCGGCGCGGGCGCTGCTCACCGACGATCTTTCGGCCAGCGGATTCCGCTGTACCGGCCCGCAGGCCGTTACCAACACGGAATTGGTGCGGGTGATCGGCGACGTCCTGCGTCGTCCGTTCAGCGGCTCGGGATACCGACCGGGCCAGCCATGGTGCTGACGGTTCCGGGCCGCAAATCGGGCCAGCCACGCAGTACTCCGATGACGCCGTTCGAATTCCAGGGCGGCCTCTACGTGGTGGCAGGTTATCCAGGTGCCGACTGGGCGGCCAATGCCCGCGCGGCAGACGGGCGCGGCCGGTCAGGATCGTCGAGCTGGGCCCGGAGGAAGCGCGCCCCGTGCTGCGAGCCTTTCCAACCGAAGTTCCGGTCGGCGTTGCGTTCGCCAAACGCTCCGGCATTGTGTGCGACGGTGCTGCCGACGAGTTCGAGGCTCTGGCCGGGCGGCTGGCGGTCTTTCGCTTCGAGCCGCTCGATTCGCGGTAAGTGCTGAGCGCCACCCGAGGCAAGCGATCAGGCCGATTTGGCGGTCTCGCGGACCGGGTATCCGTTGCGCTCGGCCAGTGAGCGGAGTTGCCCCAGCGCGAATGTCCGCGCGCGACCCGATTCCGGAATCACGACGCCCGCCCACAGTCCTTCCGCACCCGGCGACGCGACCGCGTCCCGGGCGCACGCCCACCGGCGCGGGCAGGCCCGGCAGAGCGCCTTGGCCTCGGCATCAGGAGTGGTCGTCCAACGGTCAGGGTCCTGGGTGCATACGCCCAGCGGGATGTTGTAGAGAGCTGTTGCGGCCATTTCGCTACGTTCCTCCGGAAAGCGTTGCAGTTCTGTATTCTATGGCGCTGCAGCCTATAGCAGTAACCATTGCAATGCAACGGTTTTGTTCTTGCTGCGTGGCATCGGAGCGCCACTGCGACGCTTCACTACATCTCACGGCGTGTGCGTTGCGGCTGGCTTAAATGGGAGTGAACGCGGACAAAACGCTGACCCAAGGGTGCCTGCCACCCGCCTGTTCCGCCGAAAAATCGGCCCACCAGAAGGCACCCGCCGCTCCCCAGACCTCGACGAGAGATGAACCGTAGCGGTGCATCGGTTGCTTGGGTGTCGGTGCGTCGGTAAAGCAAGTCGGAAGTTGACGCAGAAGCGTAGCGAAGCGATAGTATTAGACAGCTACGCCCAGCCCACCGACAGTCCACCTGACTCTGAAGCGAGGAATCACCGCAGATGCCCAGCGCCGAGTCGACCGCCCAGACAGCGTTGCTGGTTGTGCATACCGGCGAGACATCGCATGCGATCGAGCCCGGCCGTGGCAGCGTGACCATCGGTCGAGAGCCGCAGGCCGGTCTGCAGATCGACGACCCGCAAATCTCGCAGGAGCATCTGCGGGCCGAGTCGACCGACGGCCACTGGCGGATCGTCGACAGCAGCCCGAGCGGCATGTTCGTCGACGGGCTACGGCGGACCTCCGTAACGGTCACCGACAAGACGATCGTCCGGTTCGGCGATCCGACGGCGGGCAAGGTACTGACGTTCGAAGTAATCAGGCCCTCACCAGCGGGGCCATCGTCCGTACAGCGCCACGCGAACGGATCCGAGGATTACGAAACCGATCCAACGGCGGACGAGCCGGATCCGGGTGTGGTTCGCGCCGGTGCCGCCGCTGCCGCGCGCCGGCGTGAACTCGACATCAGTCAGCGCAGCCTCGCGTCGGAAGGGATCATCAACGCGGGCGCGCTCATCGCATTCGAGAAGGGCCGCAGCTGGCCCCGCGAGCGAACCCGGGCCAAGCTCGAGGAAATCCTGCAATGGCCCCCGGGCGCGATCGCCCGGATCCGCCGCGGGGAGGCGGTCGACCGTCAGGCGGCCAAGCCGGTCCCGGTCGCTGAGGCGGTCGCGCCGGGCGGCCCGGCGCCCGACGCCTCCGCTGCGTTGATCGCGCAGGCCGTCGCCGCCGCCGTGGACACCTGCAGCCTGGCCATCGCCACGCTGCCGCAGCCCGGAGATCCCGAATTTCCCGAGCGGCTGGCGCTAATCCTTTCCGATTTGCGGCAGGTCGAAGCTATTGCCGTCCGCGCAACCCGCATAAGTCGTATTACTCCCGAATTGATTAACGCGCTGAGCACGGTGCGGCGCAGCTACAACGAACTGATGATGCTCGGGGCGAGCGCGCCCGGGGCCACCCTCGGACAGCGCCTGTACGCCGCCCGGCGACGGGCTAATCTTTCGACGCTAGAAACTGCACAAGCAGCCCGCGTCGACGAAGAAATGATTGCGCGCGCGGAAGCCGAGGAGTCCGTGCCCGGCCACGTCACCGATGCGATCGAAACGCTGATGAGCCACATCGGCTGATTTCGGCGAGCCGCTGTCCGCCATCAACCAATTGTTCGCTTCACCGCAATCTTGCCGCAATGTTTGGCATGGCGTCCGGGCGCTGGGTGGTGGATGCTGTTGCGTAGCCGGAAAATTCGTGTACTGGACCTGGCCTGAGCGCTGTTAGGCTCGCTCCACCGTGCACGGGTTCGGTGCACAGGATCGGCGAGCTTGAAGGGAACCACCGAGGTGTCTTGGCTTAACGGTGCGACAGATTTAGCGACGTGTGTAAAGAGTTTTGGAAGCGGCGTCACTGCTGCCTCAACCGGAGACTGGGCCAACCTTGGTGCGAGCGCGGCCACCATCTTGGGCAAAGGGATGATCTATGCGGGTAAGCAGAACGCAGTCCTAGCAAAGGCGTTGAAGGATAGCGGAACAAAGGTGCTGCCGACTCCGACGGCTATTGTCGATGCTGCAGCGTTAGCCGTCACTATCGTGGACTTGCTTAACGGATTCGGGACCCCCAACTCAGGGTCCGCCGTATCCACCGCTGCAGACAAACTCGACCTATTCATGAAAGATCTGGACCCCGGGTGCGTTCCGGACCCTCGGGACTGGAGCGGTACCGCGGCGAGCGCCTACATCAACCAGAACACTCTGTTAAAGGGTTTCGCGCAGACGATGAAGGACTACGACCAGACCCTGAAAGGCCACTTGGGTAAGCAGGCCGCCGAGGTCAAACAGGCGCACCTGTGCTGCACAGTCAACGTGGCCGTACTGACCGCCGCGGCGGGTGTTGCCCTAGCCCTGTACCTGATCCCCGTCGCCGGCCCCGGAATATCGCAGGCATGGCAAATCATCGCCGCTTTCGCGTGTTGTGCGGCAGTCTTCGTCGTCGAGATGCTCACGCTGTCGAGTTCGATGGGCCTTGCCGGCGACCTCTCTGCATTGGGCCTGAAATACGTCCAGCTCGGCAAGGATGTGGACACGAAGCTGGCAGGTAGCTTCGGGAAGATTCAGGGAGAGGTCGCGACGGAAACCTCATCCAAGCTGTCTAGCTTCAACGCCATCTCCGACGGCCTGACGAGCTTCTCCTTCGCTCCGAGCGTCTCCCAGTTGGCCGCCGAGGCCGGCGACGAGGTTTCGTCGGCGCAACGCGCTTTGCTGGACGCTTCCAGCGGAGAAGCAGAAGCTGCCGCGCAAAGCTCGGCTAGCGCAACGGCGGAGACGTCGAGCGCAACGACGTCGGCCGCGGCCGCCACGCCGGCGGCCAGCGTGACGTTCACCCCGCCCACCCTGGCGCAGATGTCGCAGATGTCGGCGCAGATATCACAGATGTCCCAGCCAGTTAGCAATCTCAGCCAGACGGTCAACCAGGGTGTGAGCCAAATACAGCAACTCGCCCAATCTGCAAAGAGCTCAGGCGATCCGGCCCCGGCCGCCGCCGATGAGGTGGACGATGTCAAGGACGCGGAGGCCGGCGCCGCCGCGGGCAAAGACGGTACCGAGCGTGCACCAGTCGATGCCGCAACGCCCGCCGCCGCGGCGGCTCCTGCAGGTCGCGACCGCGTCCTTTGATGCACTAGCGCATCAAAACCGCAGCGGACCAATGCCATAGCGAGAAACTCAAACGTCAAGGAGACCGACCAATGGCAGATCTACTACTCGACCCATCAACCCTCAAGACGCTGGCAGACAGGCAAACAGACGCGGCAAAGGACGCCGAGGCAGCCGCCAACGCACTGAACGGGACGGGGGGCAACTGCTGGCTTACTCACGGCGTCATCAGCGGATGCTCCAATTCGGCCTTCGATACCATCGAGGGTATCCGCAAAGCGGCGGGCTTAGCCCTTGCCGACGGGAGCAATGGCCTCGCCGCAAAGCTGCTCGCCGCCAAAGAGGCGTACACCGGCGTCGACTCGGAGTTGGCCGGGAACCTCAACAAGCAGATGCTTGACAGATAGTCATGTCGGGTCCCCTCGCTACCGGTCGCGCCGGGCTTGTCGACGATGTTGTCGGCGTCGAGGTGACCATCGACGGCATGCTGGTGATTGCCGACCGGTTGCACCTGATCGAATTTCCGACCGCGCTTGGGATCCGGCAGAACATACCTCAGGAGGACCTGCGCCAACTTGTCTGGGACCAGGTGCAGCACGACCTCACCGCGCAAGGGGTACTGGACCATTCGGGCCAACCGCACCCGACGGTGGCGGAAATGGTCGACGCGCTCAGCAGGCCGGAGCGGACCCTGGAAGGCCGGTGGTGGCGGCGCGAGGTTGGCGGTGTGGTGGTGCGTTTTGTGGTGTGCCGCAAGGGCGAACGTCATGTCATCGCCGCGCGAGACGGCGATCTGATCGCGCTGCAACTGGTGGCGCCGCAGGTGGGTCTGGCAGGAATGGTGACCACCGTCTTGGGCGCGGCGGCGCCAGCCAGCGTCGAACCGCTGACCCGTGTCGCATCCGAACTGGCCGAATGCACCACCGCGGCCCAGCTGGTCAATCTCGGCGTCGCGCCGGCCACGGCCCGCGTCTACGCCGAGATCGTCAGCAACCCGAGTAGCTGGGTAGAGATCATCGCGAGCGAGCGTCACCCGGGCGGCACATACACGCACACCGACACGGCCGCCGGCGTCCTCGACTCGCCGCTCGGCAGACTGGTGTCGCTGCCCCGCCGCGTCGGCGGCGAGCTGTACGGAAGTTTTCTGCCCGGCACCCAGGAAAATCTGCAACGCACGCTGGACGGCCTGCTGGAGTTCCTCCCCGCCCGCGCATGGTTCGATCACACTTCCGAAGACGCTTCCACCCACACCTCGGATCACGGCCAAGCTTCTTACCGAGGTTGATTTTCTGCCGCCACCAATTTCAGAAAGATGGATCCCATGCCCCAGCACGATGAGCACGACGACCTCGCCGCCTTGGACCTCTCCTCCCACCAGTCCGCATCCGACGACAACGGCCACGAGGATGCAGACGCCCTCGATTTCTCCGTCGGCGACGAGAGCGACGAGGAGTCGGAGGTCGAGGCGTTGGGCTCGTTCGCGCCCACCGAGCCGGAAGAGACCGGAACCGAGCTGGAAGCCATCGCTGCGGCGACCGAGGTCGGCGACGACGAAGAAGGAGCGGACGAAGAGGACGGCGTCCAGCTATTCACAGTGACCAACCCGCCCGAAACGGTGTCTGTGTCGGCGCTCATCGACGGCAGGACTCAGCGGGTCCGGCTGTCACCAAAGGCGAACAGCCTGACCGAATCCGAGCTCGCGGAGGAGATCATCGTCCTTGCGGGCCTCGCCCGGAAGAAAGGGCTGGCCGGCCAGCATACCTACCTGTTGGAGAACGCTTCCCAGATTGAAGGGCTAGATGGGCTGACCGAGTTGGGGGTAGACAGCAACCAGCTCCTCCGCGATTTCATGGACGCTGGGATGCAGTTGCCGACACCGGAACAGGCCGACGCGGCACAGGCCGAAGTCTTCGCCGCCCGTTACACCCCCGATAAATGACTGATCATCTGGCCGGTCTGTTCGAAAGTGCGGTCGGCATGCTGCCCGTCTCGGAGGTACGGTCCCTGGACCTTTTCACCGAGATCACCAACTATGACGAGTCCGCCTGCGACGCATGGGTCGGCCGCATCCGGTGCGGCGACAACGACCGGGTGACGCTATTTCGAGCCTGGTATTCGCGCACGCACTTCGGGCGACTGGCTGGGTCCGCCCAAATCTCGATGAACGCCCTCGGCGCCAGGGTTCCGATCGGCGGCCTCTACGGCGACATCACTTACCCGGTCAATTCACCGTTGGCGATCACCCTCGGTTTCGCGGTGAACGAAGCGTCGCAGGGTAACTATGCGGATGCCATGGAGGCCATTGAAGCTCTTGCAGCCAGTCCGACCACCGGTGCCGAGCACCTGCTGTCGTGGACCAAGGCGGTGATCTACGGAGCGGCTCAACGGTGGACAGAGGTGATCGACGAAGTGCGGGCCGCAGGCAAGTGGCCGGACACTTTTCTGGCTGCCGCCGCGGGCGTCGCACACGGGGTCGCGGCGGCCAACCTCGGTTTGTTCACTGAAGCCGAGCGCCGACTCACGGAGGCGAACTCCACACCCGCTGGTGAAGCGTGCGCCCAGGCCATCGCCTGGTATTTGGCGATGGCCCGGCGCGGCCAGGGGAATGAAGAAGCGGCGGTGGCCCTGCTGGAGTGGCTGCAGACTACCCACCCGAGCCCTAAAGTTGCAGCAGCGCTTAAAGATTCGTCTTATCGTCTGGCGACGACTAGCGCCGAACAGATCTCCGCTCGCACCGATCCGTGGGACGCGACCAGTGTCGTGGCCGACACCTCCGGCCGGGAGAAACTGCTCGCCGAGGCGGAGGGCGAGCTCCAGCGGCAGATCGGGCTCACCCGGGTCAAGGACCAGGTCGAGCGATACCGCGCCGCAACCCAGATGGCGCGGGTCCGCGCCGCGCGCGGTATGAAGGTCGCGCAGCCGAGCAAGCACATGATCTTCACCGGGCCACCCGGTACCGGCAAGACGACGATCGCGAGGGTGGTGGCCAACATCCTGGCGGGGTTAGGCGTTATCCAGGAACCGAAACTGATCGAGACGGCCCGCAAGGACTTCGTCGCCGAATACGAGGGGCAATCAGCGGTCAAGACCACCAAGGCGATCGATCGCGCCTTGGGCGGTGTGCTTTTCATCGATGAGGCCTACGCACTGGTGCAGGAACGCGACGGACGGACCGACCCGTTCGGACAAGAGGCGCTTGACACCCTGCTAGCCCGGATGGAGAACGACCGTGACCGCCTCGTGGTGATCATCGCGGGCTACAGCGCCGACATCGACCGGTTGCTGGAAACCAACGAAGGCTTACGCTCGCGGTTCGCCACCCGGATCGAATTCGACTCCTACTCCCCTGATGAGATCCTCGAAATCGCGCAAGTCATTGCGGCGTCTAATGACTCGACGTTGAGCCTAGAGGCAGCCGACAGCCTGTTGGGGGCGGCCAAGTTGCTCAGTCAACGGAGTGTGCGGGGTAAAGCCGGGATTGACATCGCCGGTAACGGTCGCTACGCACGCCAACTGGTGGAGGCCGGCGAGCAGTACCGCGACATCCGTCTGACCCAGGCCATCGACTTCGAGGCTCTCGACGTGGACCGTCTAAGCGAGATCAACGGCGACGATATGGCCGAGGCGATCGCCGCGGTACACGGGCGTCTCAACATCACCGAGTAACAAGATGGATCACTGAGTAACACATGGCGGGTTTTCGGCTTACCACCAAGGTCCAAGTGAGTGGCTGGCGCTTCCTGCTCCGGCGATTAGAGCACGCCATCGTTCGCCGCGACACCAAGATGTTCGACGACCCGCTGTCCTTCTACGGCCGATCGGCCGCGCTGGGCGTTGTCATCTCCGTACTTATCCTGGTGGGCGCCTTGGCGATGGCGTACTTCAAGCCACAAGGCAAACTCGGCACCGGCAATTTATTCGTCGACCGCACGACCAATGAGCTGTATCTCATGGTTTCGGGGCAGTTGCATCCCGTCTACAACCTGACGTCGGCGCGGCTGGTGCTCGGCAATCCCGCCGACCCGACGGCCGTGAAGTCCACCGAATTGGACAGGCTGCCTAAGGGGCAGTCAGTCGGCATCCCAGGTGCTCCGTATGCCACCCCCGTCTCGTCGGGTCCGGCGTCGGTCTGGGCGCTGTGTGACACCGTCACCAAGGCCGACACCATCAACCCCAGCGTGCAGACGGCCGTGATAGCAATGCCCTTGGCCATCGATGCCTCGGTGAATCCGATCCTTCCGAATGAGGCGCTGTTGGCCTCGTACCAGAACAAAGACTGGGTCATCACAGCATCCGGACGGCACGCCACCGACTTGGCCGACCGCCCCCTCACCTCTGCGGTGGGTATACCCGCCAACGCCAGGGCCAGCCCCCTTTCTGCCGCCATTTTCAACGCCCTGCCCGATGGCGGGTCGTGGCGGTTGCCCCCAATCGCCGACGAAGGCGCCCCCAATACTCTTGGGCTACCTGACAACTTGGTGGTCGGGTCGGTGTTCCAGATCCATGCCCACTCGGGGCCGGAGTACTTCGTGGTGCTGTCCGACGGTGTCGCACCGGTGAATAACAACACCGCTGTTGCGCTGCGCGCAGTCCAATCGCACGGGCTGCTGGAACCTCCAGCAGTGGTGCCAAGCCTGGTCGTCAGAATCCCCGAAAAAATCTATCCATCGCCGCTCCCCGACCAAACGATCAAGATCGTGTCCCGACCGAACGAGCCCGTGTTGTGCTGGACGTGGGAACGTAAGACCGGCGAGCATGCGCCGCAGACCGCGGTGCTAACCGGTCGGCATTTGCCGATCCCGCCGTCGGCCATGAACCAGGGCGTCAAGCAGATCCAGGGGGCAGCCACCATTTACACAGATGGCGGCAAGTACGTGCAGCTACAGTCCCCCGATCCCCGGTACGGCGAATCTCTGTACTACGTCGACCCCCCCGGTGTGCGCTACGGGATACCCGATGAGCAGACAGCTGCGGCGCTAGGCTTGTCGTCGCCCAAACTTGCGCCGTGGGAAATCATTCGTCTCTTGGTCGACGGTCCAGTGCTGTCGAAAGACGCCGCGCTTCTGGAACATGACACCCTGCCCGCGGACCCCAGCCCCGGGAAACTAACGGCGAGCCCTGGAGCGTCCTGATGACGACGAGAAAGTTCAACCCAAGCGTCACTCGCGGCCCCCGGCTGAACCCGGGCGAGATCGCCCTCACACCGCCCGAGGATCTCGGTGTCGACGTTCCGCCGAGCTTCATCCAGCGAGTTATGCCCTATGTCATGGGTGTGTGCATGCTTGGCATGATCGGGATCATGGTGTTCACCGGCACCAAGGCGCTGTCGCCGTACATGATGATGACGCCGCTGATGATGATCATGATGACGCTGAGCATGGTAGGCGCCGGCGGAGGCGGCGGCGGCAAGAAGGTGCCCGAGATCAACGCCGACCGCAAAGAGTACCTGCGTTATCTGGCCGGGCTTCGCCCGCGGGTGACGTCCTCTGCCGCCGCGCAAGTGACGTTCTTCAGTTACCACGCACCCCATCCCGACGATCTGCTGTCGCTCATCGGCACACCCCGGCAGTGGTCGCGCCCGGCCAGTGCCGACTTCTACGCCGCCACCCGCATCGGAATCGGGGACCAACCGGCGGTCGACCGGCTCATGAAGCCCTCGGCCGGCGGCGAGCTGGCCGGCCCGTCGGCGGCGCCTCAGCCATACCTGGAGCCAGTCGCCAACGTGTGGGCGGTCAAGTTCCTGCGCACGCACGGGCTGATCCACGATTGTCCGAAACTGGTGCAGCTGAGGACATTTCCCACGATTGCGGTTGGCGGCGACTCGGCGGGGGCGGCCGGGTTGCTGACCGCGATCATCTGCCACCTGGCCGTGTTCCATCCGCCGGACCTACTGGCGATCCGAGTCCTCACCGAAACCCCCGATCATCCAGACTGGTCCTGGCTGAAATGGCTACCGCACGTTCAGCATCCGACCGACACCGACGCGGCCGGACCGGTCCGGATGATCTCGGCCCACCCGGAAAGCCTGTCCGATCTCGCCGCACGCGGTCCGCACACACCCGATTCGACCCCGGGCGGACCCTACGTCGTGGTAGTCGACCTGACCAGCGGGAAGGCGGGGGTTCCGCCCGACGGAAGGGCCGGTGTCACGGTGATCACGCTGGGCAACCACCGCGGCTCGAACTACCGGATAAGGGTGGCCGAGGATGGGACGGCCGACGACCGACTGCCTGGCCAGTCGTTCCGTCAGGTGACGGCTCGTACCGACCACATGTCAGCCCAGCAGGCGACGCGCGTCGCGAGGAAACTGGCTGGGTGGTCGATCACCGGGACCATCATCGACAAGAAGAGCTCAGGCGTTAAGAAGAAAGTGGCGACCGAATGGCACCAGCTGGTCGGCGCCAAGAGTGTCGAAGAGGTGACGCCGGCCCGCTGGCGCATGTTCGCCGACAAGGACCTCGACCGCCTCAAGATCCCGTTTGGTCACCAACTCAAGACCGGCGAGGTCATGTATCTGGATATCAAGGAGGGTGCGGAATTCGGCGGCGGGCCACACGGCATGCTCATCGGAACCACCGGGTCGGGAAAGTCCGAGTTTCTGCGCACCCTCATCCTGTCGCTGGTGGCGATGCACCACCCGGACCAAGTGAACCTTCTGCTCACCGACTTCAAGGGCGGCTCGACATTTCTGGGAATGGAAAACCTTCCACATACGGCAGCCGTCATCACCAACATGGCTGAGGAAGCCGAACTCGTCGGCCGCATGGGTGAGGTGTTGACCGGCGAACTTGACCGCCGGCAGAACCTCCTCCGCCAGGCCGGAATTCAGGTCGGTGCGACCGGGGCGCTGTCCGGCGTGGCCGAGTACGAGAAGTACCGTGAGCGCGGCGCCGACCTGAAACCGTTGCCAACGCTTTTCGTTGTCGTCGACGAGTTCGCCGAGTTGCTGCAAAGTCACCCGGACTTCGTCGCGCTGTTTGACCGGATCTGCCGAGTGGGGCGCTCGTTGCGGGTCCATCTGTTGCTCGCCACCCAGTCGCTGCAGACCGGAGGGGCGCGCATCGACAAACTGGAGCCCAACCTCACGTACCGGATCGCGCTGCGCACTACCAGCTCCCATGAATCCAAGTCGGTGATTGGAACCCCGGAAGCCCAGTACATCACCAACAAAGAAAGCGGTGTCGGGTTTTTGCGGGTCGGCATGGAGGACCCGATCAAGTTCAGCACCCTGTACACCGGTGCCACGTACGTTCCGCCGGTGCACGTCGAGTCCAACGGCGAGGCCAGCGTGGACGGCTCGCGCAATGGCGCCCGGGCGTTGCATATTCGCCAATTCACTGCGGCTCCCATGCTGGACGAGGCGGAGGCATCGTGAGTGTCGAATCGAAAGGGCGGGCGCTGAGCGAGGTGGTGCTGGACCAACTCAGCACCACGGAGTCGCGGGCATACAAGATGTGGCTGCCGCCGTTGACCGATCCGACAGCGGTCGACGAACTCGTTGCGCGCGCCGATGGACAGCGTTTGTACTTTCCGCTGGGGATCATGGACGAGCCGCGCCGGCACCTCCAGGAGCCTTGGGGCGTCGACGTTTCCGGGGGGGGCGGCAACATCGGCATCGGAGGTGCGCCGCAGACCGGCAAGTCAACGCTGCTGCAGACCCTGATGCTGTCGGCCGCTGCCACGCACACACCGCGGCAAGTCCAGTTCTACTGCATCGACCTCGGTGGTGGCGGGTTGATGTATCTGGACAAGCTGCCGCACGTCGGAGGGGTGGCGACCCGATCGGAGCCCGACCGGGTGATGCGAGTGATCGCGGAGGTGCAAGCGGTTCTGCGGCAACGAGAAGCCACCTTCAAGGAGCATCGGGTGGGATCGATCGCATCGTACCGGCAGTTACGCGCGGATCCCAGCCAACCGGTTGCGGCCGATCCGTTCGGCGATGTTTTTCTGGTCATCGATGGGTGGCCGGCTTTCGTCGGCGAGTTTCCCGACCTCGAGGCACACGTCCAGAATCTCGCTGCACAGGGCCTGTCGTTTGGCGTACACACCATCATCACCACACCGCGCTGGACGGAATTGAAGTCGCGCGTACGCGACTACCTCGGTACCAAGATCGAATTCCGGCTTGGCGACGTCAACGACACCCAGATCGACCGCGCCACCCGCGATATACCCGCAAATCGACCCGGCAGGGCGATGTCGGTGGAGAAGCATCACCTAATGATGGGAGTGCCGAGACTCGACGGCGTGCATAGCGCCGAAGGCCTGGTGGACGCGATCACAGCGGCGGTGGACCATATCGCGTCGCTGGCAACCGAGGAGGCGCCTCGGGTCCGGGTGCTGCCGGAGCGCGTTTACCTGAACGAACTCGACCCGCATCCGTCCGGCCCGGAATCCGACTACCGCACTCGCTGGACAATACCGGTCGGCGTGCGCGAGACGGACCTTTCGGTCGCCTACGCCAACATGTACACGGCGCCGCACCTACTGATTTTCGGTGCTGCGAAATCGGGCAAGACAACCATCGCCCATGCAATTACCCAAGCGATCTGTGCCCGCAACAGTCCGGAACAAGTGCGCTTCATGGTGGCCGACTACCGTTCCGGCCTGCTGGGCGCGGTGCCGGACAGCCATCTTCTCGCTGCGGGAGCGATCAACCGCAACGCCCAGTCGCTGGACGAATCCATCAAAGCACTCGCAGCCAACCTGCAAAAGCGGCTGCCGCCGTCCGACCTGACCACCGCGCAGTTACGGTCGCGGTCATGGTGGACAGGATTCGATCTGGTGCTTTTGGTCGACGATTGGCACATGATCGTCGGTGCTGCCGGAGGGATGCCACCAATGGCGCCGTTGGCTCCATTGTTACCGGCGGCTTCTGATATCGGATTGCACGTCATTGTCACCTGCCAAATGAGCCAGGCGTACAAGGCGACCATGGACAAGTTCGTCGGCTCCGCCTACGGCGCTGGATCACCTACACTGTTCCTTTCAGGCGACAAACAGGACTTCCCGTCGAGGGATCTTCAGGTCAAGCGGCGGCCCCCTGGCCAGGGATTTCTCGTCTCACCGGACGGCAAAGAGGTCATCCA
>PLSK01000294.1 GCA_003165155.1 Mycobacterium sp.
CTGGTGCTGATGGGCCCCGGCGGGCTGAGCGTCAACCTGTTTGCGCCCGACCCGACCGAGGGTGTCAAGCGGCTGGGGAAGTTCTCCGTCGCGCCCACCCGGGAGAATCTCGAGGCGTTCCTGCGGGTCATGGTCTACGACCAGAAGCTGATCACGCCGGAGTTGGTGGACCAGCGTTTTGCGCTGGCCAGCACACCGGAATCGCTGACCGCGACCCGGGCCATGGGAATGTCGTTCTCCGGGGCCGATTTCGAGCTCGGCATGATGTGGCGCGAGGTGTACAAGCTGCGCCAGCCGGTACTGCTGATCTGGGGCCGCGAGGACCGGGTCAACCCACTGGACGGCGCGCTGGTCGCGCTGAAGACCATTCCGCGTGCGCAACTGCACGTCTTCGGGCAATGTGGGCACTGGGCGCAGGTGGAGAAGTTCGACGAGTTCAACAAGCTCACCGTTGATTTCCTGGGAGGTGCACGATGAGCGGCGTTACGGGTATTCGGTCGTTGGGCTATCTGCGCATCGAGGCCACCGACATGGCGGCCTGGCGTGATTACGGCCTGAAAGTCCTGGGCATGGTCGAAGGTAAAGGCAGCACCGAGGGTGCGCTATACCTGCGAATGGACGATTTCCCGGCCCGGCTGGTGATCGTTCCCGGCGAGCATGACCGGCTGATCGAAGCCGGCTGGGAGTGCGCGAACGCCGCAGGCCTGCAGGAGATCCGGAACCGGCTCGACGTGGAGGGCACGCCCTACAAGGAGGCCACCGCCGCCGAACTGGCGGACCGTCGGGTGGACGAGATGATCCGGTTCTCCGACCCGTCGGGCAACTGCCTGGAGGTGTTCCACGGCGCCGCTTTGGAGCACCGCCGGGTGGTCAGCCCGTACGGGCACAAGTTCGTCACCGGTGAACAGGGTCTGGGACACGTGGTGCTGACCACGCGCGACGACCAAGAGTCGCTGCACTTCTACCGGGATGTGCTGGGGTTCATGCTCCGTGACTCGATGCGCCTGCCGCCGCAGGTGGTGGGTCGGCCCGCCGACGGGGCGCCGGCTTGGCTGCGTTTCTTCGGCTGCAACCCGCGTCACCACAGCCTCGCGTTCATGCCGGGGCAGACTCCCAGCGGCATCGTGCACCTGATGGTCGAAGTCGGCGAGGCCGACGATGTGGGCCTGTGCCTCGACCGGGCGTTGCGCCGCAAGGTGCCGATGTCGGCCACGCTGGGCCGCCACGTCAACGACCTGATGCTGTCCTTCTATATGAAAACACCCAGCGGCTTCGACGTCGAATTCGGCTGCGAGGGGCGAAAAGTTGCCGATGTGGACTGGGTCGCCCGGGAGAGCACCGCGATCAGTCTGTGGGGCCATGACTTCAGTGTCGGCTTCAGCAACTGACCTCGAGGACAACAATGTCGGCGCCGATCGATCCGCGAGCCTTCCGGCAGGTGCTGGGTCAGTTCTGCACCGGGATCACCATCATCACCACCGTGCACGATGACGTCCCGATCGGTTTTGCGTGCCAATCGTTCGCGGCACTGTCATTGGATCCGCCACTGGTGCTGTTCTGCCCCACCAAGGTGTCGCGATCATGGCAGGCCATCGAAGCCAGCGGCCGGTTCTGCGTCAATGTGCTGACCGAGAAGCAGAAGCACGTTTCTGCACGTTTCGGCTCCAAGGAACCGGANNCCAAGATCAAGCCGCGGCCGCTGCTGTTCTACCGCGGCGACTACACCGGCATCGAGCCGGACAAGACGACCCCGGCCCAGTGGCGCGACGACCTGGATGCGTTCCTGACCACTACCACCCAGGACACCTGGCTTTAGTTGGACGGTCTGGCTTAGTTCGTCGACGATGCACGCCGCGAACGTAACGCTACTGCGAAATATTTAGGGGACATTCCGCAGTAGCGTTACGGCGCCGCCGATAGTTATCGGGCGTCGCGGTCGCTGGCTTCCACAGGGGTGTCTTGCCGGTCGGCCTCTGCGGGGATCTCCGGGTCGTTGGACTCTTTGCCCCAGTGCTTTTTCTTCCCGGTCTCCGGGTCGATGCTCTCAGCGCGGTCCCATTGCTCTTGCAGCTGCTCGCGCGACGTTGCGGCATGGCTCTGATGCGTGGCAGCCTGCTCCTGCAGCCTGGCGGCTTCGGCGGCCTTGACCTCCGCCTCGGCCTGCGCCGCACGCGCCTTGGCGGCGGTTTCTTGCGCGAGTGCCTCGCGCCGCTCGACCCGGCCCGTCTCGACTTTGGCCTGTTCGCGAATCACTTCTGCCTGCCTATGCCTGCGCCGATTGCCCGCTTTGCTGACAACGACGACCAGGACGATTAACGCAAGAACAGCTACTACCGCAGCGGCAATCCAAACAGTGGTGGTGCTCATTGTGGGCTCCATTGGTAGATCGGTGTGTGGTGGTGCTGGCCAGTTCGACTACTGGTTGCCCGTATTCGACACAAATCAAACAGCGAAGGTGCCCACTTTTCAGTGTGCGTCAATGGTCTCAGTGTGCGTACGTTGTTTCGGTGTTGGCGTCCTGGAACATCTCGGAGACGATCAGCCACGACCCATCGTTCTGTCGTTGTAGGGCGCGCAACGAGAAGTTGTCGCGATCCAGCGTTGCGCCTCCTATGAGCCCTTGACCTTTGACCTGGAGATGCGCGGAGCCCAGTCAGCGTCGTCGGAGTACACGTGCCGTAGCGGCTCCACGTCGCGCTAGAAGGCCTTCAACAGGGTCAGCAACGTCTTGCCGATTGCTTCCTGATCCGCAGGTGGCAACTCCGAAAAACTTGACATGCTCAGGACGGTAAAGCTTGGCGTCGACCAGAATGGCCCTATGACGATGGATCTGAGCAGATATTTCGATCGCATCGACTACCGCGGTCCCGCGGACCCGACGCTGGAAGTGCTGCAGGACCTCATGACTGCGCACATTCGAACCATTCCCTTCGAGAACCTGGATCCGATCCTTGGAGTGCCGGTTGACGATCTGAGCGCAGCGGCCCTGACCGACAAGCTGGTTCACCGGGGCCGAGGCGGTTACTGCTATGAGCAGAACGGGCTGATGGGCTACGTGCTGACAGAAATCGGCTTTCGGGTGCGGCGATTGGCGGGCCGGGTGATCTGGATGCTCGGGCCGGACGCGCCACTGCCGGCGCAGACCCACACGGTGCTGGCAGTGAGGTTCCCCGGCGCCCAGGCGACCTATCTGGTCGACGTCGGCTTCGGTGGCCAAACGCCGACCTCTCCCATCCGCGTTGAAATCGGGGGTATCCAACAGACAACGCGCGAACCGTACCGACTCGAGGACCGCCGCGACGGGCTCGTCCTACAGGCCGAGGTTCGTGGCGATTGGCAGGACCTTTACGAATTCAGTACGCGGACCCAGCCGCAGATCGACTTGACAGTGGGTAGCTGGTACGTCTCGACCCACCCGAAGTCGCACTTCGTGAC
>PLSK01000334.1 GCA_003165155.1 Mycobacterium sp.
AGCCCGCCAACCCGCTGGGCCGCAGGTCATCCGGATAGTGCTTGAACATCGACCGCTTGAGCGGGCCGGACGGGATGAACGGGTTGTTGGCGAGCATCGTCGAGATAACGAAGGGGAAGTGCCGGTTGAGCTTTGACGTCGCCGCGCCGATCCAGATCACCATGAAGACCACCTTGGCCCCCACGACGATGTCGGCCCCGGCGAACAGGAACACCAGCGCCAGCGGCGCGTACACCTCGGCGCGGGCGGCCAGGAAGATGATCTTGTCGCGCAGGCTGACCACGGCCAGCACCGAGAGGATCGCGACGGTCTGCCACCGCGGCAGCACGCCGATCGCGGTGTGCAGGGCGGGGATCGGCCCGCTGCCGTCGGACACCAGCGCGATCGCGAGCAACACCAGCAGGGCGCCGTAGAGCAACGCATCGAACGGGGTCCTGTTGTTGCCCTTAGTCAGCGGCACTCGGTCCGGCCAGGGTGGCAACCGGATGGTGCCGGGTCGCAGCCAGTACAGGATCGAACCCATCGGTGGGAAGTAGCGGCCGGCCAGCGGCCCGAAGCAGCACCCGAGACCGACGACTTCGAACAGCATCGTGAAGAGCACGGCCTTCTGGAACACGATCGGCTCCGTCCACCACGCGGGGACGTCGGTGAAACCGCCGATACCTGTCGTGGACCACGCGAACAGCCAGCCGCCCAGGATGTACAGCGCGATCTTTACGCCGTACATCACGTGCATGATCAGCGGGGTACCGAAGCCGTTCTCGGCGATGTGCCGCGTCATCGGAATGATCCGCTCGGCGCGCGGGCGCTTGCTCCACTCCGCGTCGACGATGGGCAGGTTGGGCTGGATGAACCCCATTGCAGCTCCTTTGACGCAGCTTCACGAAGAAACTACATCCGCGGGGCGCGAGTGCATAGGAATACGTCCTCAACGGCGGCAGATTGTGTGAGTTCCGTATGCGCATCCCGTGAAATTGGCTGCGGCGCCGGGGACTCCGAACCTTGGCGGGGTCAGGCGGTCTTGACCGCGCCGGACCAGGCGAGGGGATTGAGCTCGCGGTATGGATCGCCGGCCCGAAGCGCAAGCAGGCCGTCCAGGATTGCCTCGAGCCGTTCCTTGGTGGTGTCCCTGACCGAGGCGACCCAGTCGGCGTCGGAGACGCCATCGGGTTTCGTGGTGTCGATCGGTTTGCCGAAACGCAGGTACATCCGCTGAGGCCGGGGGATGAGGGTGGGCCCGACGCCGCGCATCAGCGGCATTGCCATGTCTGGTTCGCCGGTGATCCTTGTGCTGATGGTCCGGCTGAGCCGACCCAGAGCGCTGTCGCGGGTGACTAGACTCTTGTACACGTCGTCGCCGCCGACCAGGCCGACCGGCACGATCGGATAGTCGTTTTCGGCGGCGATGCGGGCGAATCCGGAACGGCCGGCCCAGTTTAGCTGGTATTCCTCGCCCTTGAACTTTGCTATCTCGCGGCCCCCGCCGGGGAAGACGAGGATGGTTTCGTTGTGCCGCATCAGCTCTCGTGCGGTCGCAGGGTCACCGACGACGCCGCCGTAGGCCGTCATGACGTCGTGCCCGAAGCCTGCCTTGGTCCCGAACCGGCGATCGGCCAGCGGTCGCACGCGGGCGCCAATCGCGCGACGCACAAAGTGCGGAATCAGCAACAGCTCGCCTCCGATGAACTGAGTGTGGTTGCCCACCAACAGGAACCGCCCGTCGGCGGGGAGATTCTCGAGGCCGGCGACGTAGGGCTGCCACAGGTTGATCACCGGCGAGATGCCGTCGTGAACCTTTTCCAGTGTGCCGCGCAAGCGTTCCACGCGGCGCGGGTGGTTCATCACCGCGTCGATATCGATGTCGACTTTGATTGGTTCTTTCATGGTGTCCTCTGCTTCGGGCTGTCTTTCGCGGTTTCCGTGGGCGACCCCAATCAACAATACCAAACGAACTGGTTCGTATTGAGTGGGGTATAGTGTAACTGTGCGATCCACCACTGAACTCCGCGACACGATCCTGAGCGCCGCGCGGTCCGAGTTCGCCCAGTACGGCCTGGCCGGAGGGCGAATAGACCGCATCGCCCGTGCCGCGGACGCCAGCAAAGAGCGGCTGTACGCGCACTTCGGCGACAAGGAAACGCTGTTCCGCGGCGTCGTCTCAGCCGATGCCGCGGAGTTTTTCGCCGCTGTCAAGCTGCGTCCCGACGCGGTACCGGAGTTCGTCGGTGACATCTACGACCTGGCGTGCAGGCGGCCCGAGCACCTGCGCATGATGACCTGGGCCAGCCTGGAGGGGCTGGCGCTGGACCCGTTGCCCCTCGAGGGCCGGCAAGCGGTCGCGGCTCGTGACATCGCCACCATTGAGGCCGCGCAGGCCGCCGGATACGTGGACGCGGCCTGGCGCCCCATGGACCTGCTCGTGCTGTTGTTCGGCGTCGCCCTGGCCTGGGCGCAGTCGCCCCATCCCGATGCCGTCACTGCCGACCCGGCGGTTGTTGCCGCGCGACGCGCGGCCGCCGTGGAGGCGGCGCGCCGCATCGTGGCCCCCGCGACGTGAAGTGTGGTTGCGCGGCGTCAGGGGTAACCGACGATCACCTCGGCCAGACACGCCGATTGATCGCCGCGGCGGGACGTACTCCGGAAGCGGTGCCGCCCCGACGTCATACTTGCGCGAGCGAACGCGATGCGCGAACAGTGTTTCAGTTGGCAGGTTGTGTCTAGGTGCGCCGTCAGGGTTTCGAACCCCGGACCCGCTGATTAAGAGTCAGCTGCTCTACCAACTGAGCTAACGGCGCCTTTGTCGGCCGAGACCGCGGTTGCGACAATAACAGGCGTTCCGTCGCAGGACGAAATCTCGACCGTTCCCAGAATAGCTTCTAAGGCGACGGCGCATGACGAAACAATCCATCCCCCGTTGGCTCGCCGAGGGGCAATTACCTTTAGAATGCCTTGAACCACTGGGGGGTGGTGCTGACCGGCGTAACCAAAAACGATGTGAGAGGTTGCTCGATGACGCCTTTGCGCAAACGGCGATTGTCGCTGGCTGTCGCGATAATCTCGGTTGCTGGGTTCAGTGTTGCGTGCAGTGGCAGCCACACCGCCGCGCCGCCGAAGCAAATCGTCGACAAGGGCACGCCGTTTGCCGATCTGCTGGTCCCCAAGCTCGCTTCCTCCGTGACCGACGGCGCCGTCGGCGTCACCGTCGATGCGCCGGTGACGGTGAGCGTTGCCGACGGTGTGATCGCGTCGGTCACCGTCGTCAACGAGAGCGGCCGGACGGTAAGCGGTCAGCTCAGCCCGGACGGGCTGCGCTGGTCAACCAACGAGCCGCTCGGTTTCAACCGGCGCTACACGCTCAACGCCAAGGCGAACGGGCTGGGCGGCGCGGCGAACCGTCAGATGACCTTCCGGACCAGTTCCCCCGCGCACCTGACGATGCCCTATCTCAATGTCGCCGACGGCGAGGTTGTGGGCGTCGGCCAGCCGGTGGCGATCAAGTTCGACGAGAACATCACGAACCGCGCCGCGGCCGAGAAAGCCATCGCCATTACCGCCGACCCGCCCGTCGAGGGTGCGTTCTACTGGCTGAACAATCGCGAAGTGCGTTGGCGCCCAGAGCATTTCTGGAAGCCTGGCACAGCCGTTGATGTGGCCGTCAATACGTACGGCGTCGACTTGGGCGACGGGATGTTCGGCGAAGACAATGCCAGGACGCACTTCACGATCGGTGACGAGATCATCGCGACCGCTGACGACACCACCAAGATCCTGACGGTCCGCGTCAATGGTGAAGTCGTCAAGAGCATGCCGACGTCGATGGGTAAGGACAGCACTCCGACGGGAAGTGGCTTTTACATCATCGGTGCGCGGTTCAAGCACATCATCATGGACTCGTCCACCTACGGGGTACCCGTCAACTCGCCCAATGGATATCGCACCGATGTCGACTGGGCCACCCAAATGTCTTACAGCGGCGTCTTCGTGCACTCCGCGCCATGGTCTGTCGGCGCCCAAGGTCACACCAATACCAGCCACGGGTGCCTCAATGTGAGCCCCAGCAATGCCGAGTGGTTCTACGACCACATCAAGCGCGGCGACGTTGTCGAGGTCGTCAACACCGTCGGACCGCCGTTCTCGGGCACCGAGGGGCTCGGCGACTGGAACATCCCCTGGCCGCAGTGGAAAGCCGGCAACGCCAACACCTGATTAGAGCCGCCTGTCGCTACGAGATGCGCAGGACGGGACCCAGGGCCGAGAGCGGGATGTGGGCCTGGACGGTTCCGCCGTCCATGTACCACTGCATGGTTGCGGTGGTGAAGTTGATGGGCTCGTCGTGGCCGACCGGGTAGTCGGGCATGTACAGGATCAATTCATCGGGCGTCAGCGCCCACGCCTTGTACGCGCCGGAGTAAACCTTGTCCGGAGTCCAGCGGTCGATGACGAACGGGTAGGTGCCCGGATCATGTGGTGGCGGAGCCTGATTGAGGGCGGTCTCGATGAACGGCTGGGCCAGCGGTGGTATCGCGGTCAGCGGGTTTGAGGTTGTCACATCCGACAGCTGTAGTCGGCGCCCGCTCGCCATGTCGAACGTGAAGGTGCGATATGCGTTGTTGGGCTTGGGGCCGTCGGCGTGGTAGTCCTCGTGGAACACCGCGCTCAACAAGCTGCCGTGCTGGAAGATCTCGTAATTCTCCTCGCCGTAGCTGTCCGCGACCATGTGCTCGTTCGCGCCTCGCCAGTTGCTGACCAGGGTGCGCAAGTAGTCGCGGATCACGGGACCCGCGGCCGCGTTGTCGATGAGCTCGCCGGGCACCGCCATCTTGATGTCGCGCACGGCGTTGCGCTCGGAGGTCACCGAGGTGTGGCAGTACTGCCCGTCCCAGTCGCCCCCGAGTTCCCCGCAGAACGACGGGGCCGACGCCCGCGCGCTGGCCGCGCCGGCGATCCCGGAAATTCCCGTCGCCGCTACCAAGACGGATGTCGCGATGAGTCTGCTGATCAACATGTGCCGGCTCCGAGAAAGGTTAGAGTAACTGGACTTTGCTGGCCTTCCAGCGGCCGTCGATCTTCTCCATGGTGATCTTGATCCTGCTGCGGTCGATCCGGGGATCGGGGACCTGGGCATTGGTGACGGTCTGGTCGATGAAGAGCAACACGACGACTTTGCCCATGGATTCGGACGCGATCGCCGAGTCCACCACAACCCCGTGCGCGGTGGCCTTGTTGTCGATCAGCAGCTGACGGAGCTGCACGCTGGATTGGGTGTACATGTCCTTGAATTCGCCGGTCGCGCCGTCGAGGACCTGGCGGAAATTCTGGTCGACGTTGTTGGAGTCGATGCTCGTCAGCACCCCGGCATACGCGATGGCCGCTTGCCGCGCCTGTTCGCCGGCTTCGTTGAGCTGGTGGGCCTGCCACTGCTTCCAGCCCAGGAAGCCCGAAACCAGCAGTGAGGCCGCGAGTAATAGCGGCAGGGCGCTGCGACGCAGATACTGCCTCCAGGGGCGGCTGCGCCATGTGGAGTCCTTGACCTTGTCGCGCTTGCCCTTGAGCGGCCTGCCGTCGTCCTCGTCCTCGGCGTCTTCGTCGAGGTCTTCGACGCTTGCCTCGGTTTCGCTCTCCTCGGCGTCTTCATCAGCTTCTTCGGCCTCGCCGACAACCTCGTCGGCGGGCTCCTCGTCCTTTGTCTCCGTGTCGAGATCCTTCTCGCTTGTCACGACCACAATCATCTCCTAGTACCTGGGGTGGTTTCGGTCTTAGTGCGGCGGTTCGATCGGCAATGGCGGACCGCCGTATGGCGTGGGGACCGTAAAG
>PLSK01000336.1 GCA_003165155.1 Mycobacterium sp.
ATTCATGGCGGGGAGCACGTCAAAGACCGTTTACCTGCGGTGTGTGGCCGGACACTAAGGTGGGTATCGGTTAGTTAAGAAAACACCGCGGTCTGGCCGCGCTAAATCGGACCATCCCTGGCGACGATGCCGCCCGAGGAGCGGGCGGAGGAGGAGCCGGGCAAATCGGAACACCCCCGGCGACGACGCGGCCCGAGGAGCGGGCCGAAGAGGAGCCGGGCAAATCGGATGGAGTGTTGGTGCCCGGTCGTGTCGAGATCGATGACGTCCAGCCCGTCATTTCCTACGGGGCGTATCCCGCCAAGGCAGTCGTTGGTGAGATATTCCCGGTCAGCGCCGCCGTGTGGCGGGACGGCCACGACACCGTCGCGGCAACCCTAGTGGTGCGCTACCTGGGGCCGCGCTATCCGGAAGTGGTGGAAACGCGCGAAATCAGAGCATTCCAGACGCCGCGTGAGTCGCCGCGTAACTCGCTGCGTGAATCTCCGCGTGAGTCGCCAAGGGTCAAGCCGCTGCAGTTCCGGATGACGATGGGCCTGGAGCCTTTCGTTTTCCACGCCCATTTCACCCCGGACCGGGTCGGGCTCTGGACTTACCGGGTCGACGGCTGGGGTGACCCGGTTCACACCTGGCGGCATGGTCTGCTCGCCAAGCTCAATGCGGGCCAGGGCGAATCGGAGCTGTCGAACGATTTGGAAATCGGCGCGACGCTNNGATCCGGTCACCCGCACCGCGCTGGCACTCGCGCCGGAGATCGACGAACTGCTGACCGCGTATCCGATGCGAGAACTGGTCACCCGAGGCGAGCAGTACGGGGTGTGGGTGGATAGGCCGTTGGCACGCTTCGGGTCTTGGTACGAGCTGTTTCCGCGCTCGACCGGCGGCCGCGACGCCGACGGCAAGCCGGTGCACGGCACCTTCAAGACGGCGGCGGCGGATCTCCCGCGCATCGCGGCGATGGGGTTCGACGTCGTGTACCTGCCGCCAATTCACCCGATCGGCAAGATACATCGCAAAGGCCGCAACAACTCTCCCACTGCCTCGCCGGAAGATGTCGGGTCGCCATGGGCGATCGGCAGCGACGAGGGCGGCCACGACGCCATCCATCCCCTCCTGGGCACGATCGACGACTTCGACGAGTTCGTCAGCGCCGCGCGTGATCTGGGCATGGAGGTTTCCCTCGACCTGGCCCTGCAGTGCGCGCCGGATCACCCGTGGGCCCGCGAGCACCGGAAGTGGTTCACCGAACTGCCCGACGGCACAATCGCTTACGCGGAGAACCCACCGAAGAAGTATCAAGACATCTATCCGCTCAATTTCGACAACGACCCCACCGGTCTGTACGACGAAGTGCTGCGCGTGGTCCTGCACTGGGTTGAGCACGGCATCAAATTCTTTCGGGTGGACAATCCGCACACCAAGCCGCCGGACTTCTGGGCCTGGCTGATCGGCCAGGTCAAGAACGTCGACCCCGACGTGCTCTTCCTGTCGGAGGCATTCACGCCGCCGGCCCGCCAGTACGGGCTGGCCAAACTGGGTTTCACCCAGTCCTACAGCTACTTCACCTGGCGCACCGCCAAGTGGGAGCTCACCGAATTCGGCAACGACATCGCAAGATTGGCCGACTTCCGCCGGCCGAACCTTTTCGTCAACACCCCCGACATCCTGCATGCCGCGCTGCAACACCACGGCCCCGGCATGTTCGCCATTCGCGCAGTACTCGCCGCGACGTTGAGTCCGGCGTGGGGCGTGTATTCCGGCTACGAACTGTTCGAGCATCGCCCGCTGCGCGACGGCAGTGAGGAATACCTGGACTCGGAGAAATACGAACTGCGCCCGCGCGACTACGCGGCCGCGGTCGCCGAAGGCAAATCTCTCGAGCCGTTCATTACGAAGCTCAACGCAATTCGCCGGCATCATCCGGCGCTGCAGCAGTTGCGCACCATTCATTTCCACGGTGTGGACAACGACGCCCTGCTGGCCTACAGCAAATTCGACCCGGCCACCGGCGACTGCGTGCTGGTGGTGGTGACGCTCAACGCATTCGGGACCGAGGAAGCCACGCTGTCGTTGGACATGGCGGCGCTGGGCCGCCAGCCCTATGAGCGGTTCTGGATACGCGACGAGATCACCGGCGACGAATTCCAATGGGGTCAGTCCAATTACATCCGCATCGAACCCGGCCGGGCAGTCGCCCACATCATCAACATGCCACTCATACCCGAAGGATCTCGGACCACATTGCTGCGCAGGAGGTAAGGCGCCCGAAGGGGGACACATCATGAGTCGAACAGAACAGCTAGCGGGGACACACCTCGCGCCCGACCCGGCCGAACTGGCCCGCCTGGTTGCCGGCGCGCACCACAACCCGCACGGAATCCTGGGTGCCCACGAATACGGCGACCACACCGTCATCCGGGCATTCCGGCCGCACGCGCTTGACGTCGTGGCGCTCGTCGGTGACGACCGGTTCGCGCTGCAGCACCTCGAATCCGGCTTGTTCGCCGTGGCATTGCCGTTCGTCGGCCTGGTCGACTACCGGCTGGAAGTCAGCTATCCGGGCCCCGGGGAGACACCCGTGGTGAACACCGTCGCCGACGCCTACCGCTTCCTACCCACCCTGGGCGAGGTCGACCTGCATCTGTTCGCCGAAGGCCGGCATGAGCGACTCTGGGAGGTCCTTGGTGCGCATCCGCGCTCGTTCACCACGCCCGACGGCGTGGTCGACGGCGTGTCGTTCGCGGTGTGGGCGCCCAATGCCAACGGTGTCAGCCTGATCGGAGAGTTCAACGGCTGGACCGGTAACGACGCCCCGATGCGGGTGCTTGGCTCCTCAGGTGTGTGGGAGTTGTTCTGGCCCGGATTCGGTCACGACGGCCATTACAAGTTCCGGGTGCACGGCGCCGACGGCGCGGTCACCGACCGGGCCGACCCGTTCGCGTTCGCAACCGAGGTGCCGCCGCATACCGCATCGCGGGTTTTCACGAGCGATTACACCTGGACAGACGCCGACTGGATGACCAAGCGCGCGAAGGGTAATCCGGTCTTCGAGCCGATGAGCACATACGAAGTCCACCTTGGCTCGTGGCGCCCCGGACTCAGCTACTTACAACTTTCCCACGAGCTCACGAATTACGTTGTTGAACAGGGATTTACCCACGTCGAGCTACTGCCGGTCGCCGAGCACCCGTTCGCCGGATCGTGGGGTTACCAGGTCACGTCCTACTATGCGCCGACGTCGCGGTTCGGATCACCCGACGAGTTCCGGGCGCTCGTCGACGCCCTGCACCGGGCCGGGATCGGCGTCATCGTCGACTGGGTGCCCGCGCACTTTCCGAAAGACGCCTGGGCGCTTGGCCGGTTCGACGGAACCCCGCTCTATGAGCATTCCGACCCCAGGCGTGGGGAGCAACTGGACTGGGGCACCTACGTTTTCGACTTCGGTCGCTGGGAGGTCCGTAATTTTCTGGTCGCCAACGCGTTGTACTGGCTCGAACAGTTCCACATCGACGGCTTAAGGGTGGACGCCGTCGCGTCGATGCTGTACCTGGACTACTCGCGCCCCGAGGGGGGCTGGACGCCGAATATCTACGGCGGCCGGGAGAACCTGGAGGCGGTGCAATTCCTACAGGAGATGAACGCTACGGCGCACAAGGCAGCGCCCGGCATCGTCACAATCGCTGAGGAGTCGACCTCGTGGCCCGGCGTGACGCGACCGACCAACCTTGGCGGCCTGGGCTTTTCGATGAAGTGGAACATGGGCTGGATGCACGACACGCTCGACTACATGAGCCGCGACCCGGTGTTCCGCAACTACCACCACCACGAGATGACTTTCTCGATGCTCTACGCGTACAGCGAGAACTACGTGCTGCCCATCAGCCANNAAGGCTGCGGGGCTGCGCAGCCTGCTCGCGTATCAATGGGCGCACCCGGGCAAACAATTGCTGTTCATGGGCCAGGAATTCGGCCAGCGCGCGGAGTGGTCGGAGCAGTACGGTCTGGATTGGTTCCAGTTAGATGAACACGGCTTCTCCAACGGGATTCTACGACTGGTGCGCGACATCAACGGCGTCTACACGAGCCACCCGGCGCTGTGGAGTCAAGACACCAAGCCCGAGGGCTATTCCTGGATCGACGCCAACGATTCGGCCAACAACGTGCTGAGCTTCCTGCGTTACGGAAACGACGGCTCGGTGATGGCCTGCGTATTCAACTTCGCGGCCGCGGAACATAGTGGCTACCGGCTGGGCCTGC
>PLSK01000163.1 GCA_003165155.1 Mycobacterium sp.
AAGCTGCTCGACCAGGGCCAGGCCGGCGACAACGTCGGTCTGCTGCTGCGTGGCATCAAGCGCGAGGACGTCGAGCGCGGTCAGGTTGTCGTCAAGCCCGGCACCACCACGCCGCACACCGACTTCGAGGGCCAGGTCTACATCCTGTCCAAGGACGAGGGCGGTCGGCACACGCCGTTCTTCAACAACTACCGTCCGCAGTTCTACTTCCGCACCACCGACGTGACCGGTGTGGTGACGCTGCCGGAGGGCACCGAAATGGTGATGCCCGGTGACAACACCAACATCTCGGTGAAGCTGATCCAGCCCGTCGCCATGGAGGACGGTCTGCGCTTCGCGATCCGCGAAGGTGGCCGCACCGTCGGCGCCGGCCGGGTCGTCAAGATCATCAAGTAGGTCTGTAGAACACGAAGCCCGGATTGCCGATTTCGGCGGTCCGGGCTTCGTGCTGTTCGGGTGAATGAGGCACGGGAAAGGTGTCCCTGGCGTCGGGTTTGCCGCGTGTGGTTCTCCCGACGGCCTGTCCAGCGCTAATCTGACACGAACCTGCCGGGCGAGGTAAGGAGCACACGTGTTAGCGCGCTACCTGAAAGCACAGTTGACGGTTTTGCTGTTCGGCGGGATCGTCGGGCCGATCTTTCTGGTCGTCTACTTCGCAATAGGCCAGATAAGTCTGCTGCAGTGGATGTTCTATGTCGGGCTGCTCATCACCGTGGCCGACGTGCTGATCGCGCTCTGGTTGACCAACTACGGCGCGCAGTCGGCCGCCAAATCGGCCGAGCTCGAGCAGCACGGCGTGTTGGCGCTCGCGCAGATCACCGGCCTCACCGAAACGGGCACCCGCATCAACGAGCAACCTCTGGTGAAGGTGAACCTGCACATCTCCGGACCGGGACTCGTACCGTTCGACAGTCAAGACCGGGTCATCGCCAGCATTACCCGGCTTGGCAACCTGACCGCACGTAAGCTCGTGGTTCTGGTGAACCCCACCACTCAGGAATACCAAATCGACTGGGAGCGTAGCGCCCTGGTTAACGGCCTGATGCCCGCCCAGTTCACTTTGGCGGAGGACAACAAGACCTATGACCTCAGTGGTCAGGCCGGCCTGCTCATGGAGATCCTGCAGCTCCTCAAGGCCAATAACATTCCGTTCAACGGGACGGTCGACGTGCGGTCGAACCCGGCGCTACGTGAGCAGGTCCAGGCCGTGGTGCGCCGAGCCGCCGCCCAACAAGCGCCGGCGCAGACGGCGCCCGCCGCCGAGCCGCTACCGATCGCCCAGCGGCTCCAAGGCCTGGAGCATTTACGGGCCAGCGGTGCGCTGACCGACGCGGAGTACGACAGCCGACGGGCCCAGATCATCTCCGAAATCTGACCCACGGCAGAAGTTCAGCTGAGTTAGAACACGTTTCAGTTTCGCTGCTAGCCTGACTTCGTCTCTAATGGCGAAGAAGGGGATAATTTGTGGCCGGACCACTGCAAGGACGCGTGGCATTCATTACCGGCGCTGCCCGGGCCCAAGGGCGGGCGCATGCCGTACGGCTCGCCCGGGAAGGCGCGGACGTCATCGCCCTCGACATCTGCGCGCCGGCGTCCAGCAGTCTGACCTATGCGCCGGCCACTCCGGAAGATCTCGCTGAGACCGTCCGCCTGGTCGAGGCCGAAGGACGCAAGGTGCTGGCCCGCGAGGTGGACGTCCGCGATGACGCTGCGCTGAAGCAATTGGTCAGCGACGGCGTCGAGCAGTTCGGCCGGCTCGACGTCGTGGTCGCCAACGCCGGTGTTCTGGGCTGGGGCCGGCTTTGGGAACTCACCGACGAGCAGTGGGACACCGTTATCGGGGTCAACTTGACAGGTACCTGGCGCACCCTGCGCGCCACCGTGCCCGCGATGATCGAGGCCGGCAACGGAGGCTCGATTGTGATGGTCAGCTCGTCGGCGGGGCTGAAGGCGACACCGGGCAACGGCCACTACTCGGCCAGCAAGCACGGAGTCACAGCGCTGACCAACTCGTTGGCGATCGAGGTTGGTGAATATGGCATCCGCGTCAACTCCATTCACCCGTATTCGATCGACACCCCGATGGTCGAGCCGGAGGTGATGATGAAGATCTTTGCCGAGCATCCCGGCTTCCTGCATAGCTTTCCGCCAATGCCGTTGCAACCGAAAGGCTTCATGACGGCCGACGAGGTAGCCGATGTGGTCGTCTGGCTCGCTGGCGACGGTTCCGCCGCTTTGACAGGTACGCAGGTCCACGTAGACAAGGGCGCCTTGAAGTACTGACGCGCGATCGTGTATGAACACCACGTGACCAGTAGCGCAGGCGTACACCACAGCGACCACGGAATTGTGATCGTCGGCGGCGGCCTTGGCGCCGCCCGGACCGCCGAGCAATTGCGCCGATCCGAGTTCTCCGGTCGCATCACGATCGTCAGCGACGAGACGCATCTGCCGTACGACCGGCCGCCGCTGTCCAAGGAGGTGCTGCGTAAAGAAGTCGACGACGTGGCCCTCAAACCGCGCGCGTACTACGACGAGAACGACATCGTCCTGAGGCTGGGTTCGGCCGCCACCGGCCTGGACACCGCGGCACAGACGGTAACCCTTGCCGACGGAACCGTGCTCGGCTACGACGAACTGGTCATCGCGACCGGCCTGGTGCCCCGCCGCATTCCTGCGATCCCGGACCTCGAGGGCATCCGGGTGCTGCGCTCGTTCGACGAGAGCATGGCCCTACGCCAGCATGCAGCCGACGCGCAGCGCGCCGTGGTCATCGGCGCCGGCTTCATCGGCTGCGAGGTGGCGGCCAGCCTGCGCAGCCTGGGAGTAGACGTGGTGCTGGTTGAGCCGCTGCCAACCCCGTTGGCGGCCGTGCTCGGCGAACAGATCGGCGGCCTGGTGGCGCGACTGCACCGCGACGAAGGCGTCGACGTCCGCACCGGAGTCAGCGTCGCGGAAGTACGCGGTCAGGGCCACGTCGACACGGTGGTGCTGAGCGACGGCACCGAGCTGACGGCTGACCTGGTGGTCGTCGGGATCGGTTCGCGACCGGCAACGGAGTGGCTCGACGGAAGCGGCGTCGCGGTCGACAACGGCGTCATCTGCGACGAAGCCGGCCGCACCACCGTGCCCAATGTGTGGGCGCTCGGCGACGTCGCCTCCTGGCGTGATCCGACCGGACATCAAGCGCGCGTGGAACATTGGAGCAACGTTTCCGACCAGGCCCGGGTTGTGGTGCCCGCGATGCTCGGGCAGGACGTGCCGTCAGCTGTGGTGGTCCCGTACTTCTGGAGCGATCAATACGACGTCAAAATCCAGTGCCTAGGAGAACCGGAAGCCACCGACATCGTGCACCTGGTTGAGGACGACGGCCGTAAGTTCCTGGCCTACTACGAGCGGGACGGGGTAGTCGTCGGCGTAGTGGGCGGCGGGCTGCCCGGCAAGGTCATGAAGGTCCGCGCCAAGATCGCCGCTGCTGCTCCGATCACCGAGTTGCTGGGCTGACTTAACGCTGGCGAGCAGTCCCCCGCAAGCGGGTGGGGGTACCCCCAGCCGCACGGCGGCGAGGGGGCGTGCCCCCAGCAGAATCGCACGACTGGCCGGATTGATGCGATTCTGCGTCTGCTCAGCGGATGGACTATTGCCAGTTCACCGGTGGACCGTGCGGGTGGCACTCGCCCAGAATCTGTGGCTCGCCACCGGGCCAGCTCCGAGCACGCACCAGGAACCTGACCGGAGCATTCGGCCCATCGACCGCCGGCTCGAGGGTGAGATGGGCGAACGGTGACCGTGCATCGGCTTGTGCGCCAAGTGCGTCGGCGCCATTGAGGATCTCCTCGCGTTCGTCAACCGACAGATACTGCCAGGTGATCGAATGCCACAGCACGGTCAACGCTCCGTCTTCCAGAGTCAGGCCGGCGACCGCGTCGGCGCCCCGCTGTCGATCTAGGCGCGCTGGAACCTTCCGCGCGACAGCGATGGCGCCGCGCAGCCGCTCCAGTCGCATACTCTGGTCGGGCCAGACGTAGCTCAATAGAGTCATTTCCCCGTCTGCGCCGATGACGTCGATGGGCGCGATGTCGTAACCCTGCCGTTCGACGATCTGTAACGCACCCTGTGGCGGCAGCGCGCCGCGCCACGCGTCGTCGATGGTCACCGGGGAGTCGGCCGGTCCCCACTGGCTGCCTGCATAGCGGTAGCGGTAGTGGTCTGCCCGCAGGTTCAGCCCGGCGCTCGAGCCGATTTCGAAAAGCCTTACGGGTAAATCGAATCCACGATTGATGCGCAACAACCCACCGATCAGCGCGGCAGATCGGCCGACCTCGTTGGTCTGCGGCGGTTGAACGAGAACCGCATGTAGCGAGCCGGAATGGTTGGCCGCGGCCAACACGATTTCGGGCCAGGCACGCTCGCGGTCCCAGGTACCACCGGTACTGGGATACCAGCGGCGTAATGCTGCTGCCCGGCCGTCGAGCACCAACCGGTGCAGGCCGCCGAGCAGCCGAAGCGGCACCGCATGACGTGCCGAATCACCTTCGTGGCCGGACAAAATCGTCGCGAACACACCGCCCGCTTCGACGTCTTTGGCGACAAGCTCGAACAGCTCGTGGTACATCGGGGAGCCGGAAGAGCCGCAGAACCGGCCCTGCGAACGCAGGGTGTGCACAAGGTGTTCAGCAGCGGGCTTGGCATTCATGCGTCCAAGCTCTCAAGCCCGGCGCCGACGACGTCGAACGCGTTTCCGAGTGCCTCGGGCAACGTGACGCATTTGTCGCTCAGCCAGTGCTCATAGGCCGACAGCGCGACTCCCAACATTGTCCAGCCGACAGTCTGGGGCAGCAGCTCGGTCGTCTTAATGCCCAGTCGGCGGGCTACGAAGCCGGCCATCACCTCGCGCCAGCCCGCGTACATCGTCATCGAATAGTCCTGCAGCTCAGCGGATTGCAGGATGACCCGCATCCGTTTGCGGTGCCGCGCCGTCTCGCACGCGTCGAAAGTGTTGAACGCCAACAGCGCCGCGCGCAGGGCTTCGCCCAATCGGACCTGTGGGCCGACGTTGTCGAGCAGATCCTGCAGGTGTGCGAGGTGGGTGCCAAAATCGCCCCAGAGGATCGCGTTTTTGGATGCGTAATAGCGAAAGAGCGTACGGCGCGCAATGCCGGCCGCGAGCGCGACATCGTCGACGCTCACGTCGGCGAACCCTCGGGCAGTGAACAACTCGATGGCTACGTCGGTGATGTGCTCCGGTGTCGTCGAACGGCGCCGGCCGACCCGCGGCTGCGACAACATCAGACCTGCCCTTCCATTGCGGCACTCGATGCCATATTGTGGCCAGAACAATTCATCAATGTCGAGTCCTAGCGAGAGGCAGATCTAGATGGACCACGAGAACGAGACTGACACCGAGCTTGTCACCGAAACCCTGGTGGAAGAAGTGTCCATCGACGGTATGTGCGGGGTCTACTGACCGTGCCTGCCCCCGCGCAGGCTCGTCCGGCTGACAACAGTCTGTTCGACCCTGATCGCGGCTGGCGGTTGCACCCACAGGTAGCGGTTCGGCCGGAGCCATTCGGCGCACTGCTCTATCACTTCGGTACCCGCAAGCTGTCGTTTCTGAAGAACCGGACCATCCTCGCGGTGGTGCGGTCGCTGGCCGACCACCCCGATATCCGGTCCGCGTGCCGCGCCGCGGGGGTTGCCGATCCCGAGCAGGGCCCCTACCTGCACGCGCTGGGTGTGCTGGTCGACTCAAACATGCTGGTACCACAGGAGGCTCATCAATGACTGCGTCAGTCACAAGCAGGGTCCCAGCTCTCATCGAGCAATTCGAACACGGCTTGGACGCCCCCATCTGTCTCACCTGGGAGCTCACCTACGCCTGCAACCTGGCGTGTGTGCATTGCCTGTCGTCTTCGGGCAAACGCGACCCGCGCGAATTATCCACCCGCCAGTGCAAGGACATCATCGACGAGCTCGAGCGTATGCAGGTGTTCTATGTGAACATCGGTGGCGGGGAACCCACGGTGCGCCCTGACTTTTGGGAGCTGGTCGATTACGCCACCGCGCACCACGTCGGGGTGAAGTTCTCTACCAATGGGGTGCGGATCACCCCGGAGGTGGCCGCGCGGCTGGCAGCCAGCGACTACGTTGATGTCCAGATTTCGCTGGACGGCGCGACCGCCGAGGTCAACGACGCCGTTCGCGGCGCCGGGTCATTCGACATGGCCGTGCGGGCGCTGGAAAACCTTGCGGCGGCCGGCTTCGCTGACGCCAAGATCTCGGTTGTGGTGACCCGGCACAACGTCGACCAACTCGACGACTTCGCCGCGCTGGCAAGCCGTTACGGCGCCACGCTGCGGATCACAAGGCTGCGTCCCTCTGGGCGGGGGGCGGACGTCTGGGAAGACTTGCACCCCACGGCCGACCAACAGGTCCAGCTCTACGACTGGCTGGTCGCCAAGGGCGAGGGGGTGCTCACGGGCGACTCGTTCTTCCATCTGGCGCCGCTCGGTCAGTCCGGTGCCTTGGCCGGCCTGAACATGTGCGGAGCCGGCCGGGTGGTGTGCCTGATCGACCCCGTCGGCGACGTGTACGCCTGCCCGTTCGCCATCCATGACCGCTTCCTGGCCGGGAACGTGTTGACGAACAACGGTTCTGGGGCTGGATTCTCCGAGGTCTGGAAGAATGCCCCGTTGTTCCGGGAGCTGCGCGAGCCGCAGTCCGCGGGTGCCTGCGGTAGCTGCGGGCACTACGACGCCTGCCGGGGCGGGTGCATGGCGGCGAAGTTCTTCACCGGCCTGCCCCTGGACGGGCCGGACCCCGAGTGCGTCCAAGGGCACAGTGTCGCTGCACTGGCCGGCGAACGCGAAACTCCGCGGCCCCGGGCCGATCACTCTCGGGGGCAGCAGGTCCGCCAACCAGTACCGCTGACGCTGTCCGTAAGACCGCCGGCAGCACCGCCGGCACGGCTGTGCAGCGAAAGCCCCGTGTAGTTGTGGCCGACGAGTGGTTTGAAACGGTCGCCATCGCACAGCAACGCGCCAAGCGACGGCTGCCGAAATCCGTATATTCGGCGCTGATCTCGGCCAGTGAAAAGGGAATCACGGTCGCCGACAACGTCGAAGCTTTTGGTGAACTCGGATTTGCTCCCCATGTCATTGGTGCGCAGGAAAAGCGCGACTTATCGACCACTGTTATGGGACAGGATATTTCGCTGCCGGTGGTCATTTCACCGACTGGTGTTCAAGCGGTGGATCCAGATGGTGAGGTCGCGGTCGCGCGTGCCGCCGCGGCACGCGGAACGGCGATGGGGTTGTCGTCATTCGCCAGCAAGCCAATCGAAGAGGTCATCGCCGCCAATCCCAAGGTCTTCTTCCAGGTGTATTGGCTCGGTGGACGCGACGCGATCGCCGAGCGCGTCGAGCGGGCGCGCCAGGCGGGTGCGGCCGGTCTGATCGTGACCACCGACTGGACGTTCTCGCATGGGCGGGACTGGGGCAGTCCCAAGATTCCTGAGGAGATGAACCTCCGGACCATCCTGCGCCTTTCGCCGGAGGCGATCACCAAACCGCGGTGGTTGTGGAAGTTCGGCAAGACGTTGCGGCCACCAGACTTGCGAGTGCCGAACCAGGGCCGCCGGGGTGAGCCTGGACCTCCCTTCTTCGCCGCCTACGGAGAGTGGATGGGCACGCCACCGCCGACCTGGGAAGACATCGCCTGGCTGCGCGAATTGTGGGGTGGACCGTTCATGCTCAAAGGCGTGATGCGTGTCGACGACGCCAAAAGAGCTGTGGATGCAGGAGTTTCGGCGATATCGGTGTCCAATCACGGCGGCAATAACCTGGACGGCACGCCCGCTTCGATCCGTGCGCTGCCCGGGGTGGCGGCGGCGGTCGGTGATCAGGTCGAGGTGCTGCTGGACGGCGGCATCCGGCGCGGCAGCGACGTCGTCAAGGCGGTCGCACTGGGCGCGCGCGCGGTGATGATTGGCCGCGCCTACTTGTGGGGCCTCGCAGCGTCCGGCCAACCCGGTGTGGAAAACGTGCTCGATGTCTTGCGCGGGGGTATCGACTCGGCACTGATGGGCCTTGGGCATGGGTCGGTTCATGACCTCAGCCCAAACGACATTCTTGTTCCGGCCGGTTTTGCCCGGGCGATCGGTGTGCCTCCCACGCGGGATGACTAACTGAGGTCTGACCCCGAATTATCGAAATTTGGGTCAAGTTTTACTACTTGGCGTTTGCCGGGCAGAGTTGGCACTGGAAACTGACGTTTACGCAATTTATTGGTGCGCGCGTGGCAACCGTGACGGACGAGTCGAACTTCGGCCGGTCGATGTACAGCCCAGAAAAAAATTTATTTTGGTGGCAAAACAATTGGTGCACAACAGGTGAATTCGTCCTACCATCACCGAGTGCCCCTACTCGGCGAATTAGGAACTGCGACGTCGAGTCAGTTATCAGCCGTCTCGCCGTCGATAATGGTCCCGCTGGGGTCAACCGAACAGCACGGTCCGCACCTGCCGTTAGACACCGACACCAGGATCGCGACCGCAGTGGCCCGGGGGGCTCAGGCCAGTCTTGAGGCCAGTCTCAGGGGCCGCCTCGACCAAGAGTGGCTCGTGGCGCCTGCTATCGCCTACGGGGCCAGCGGCGAGCACCAGAGCTTCGCCGGAACGATCTCCATCGGCACCGAGGCCCTGTCGACGCTGCTGGTGGAGTACGGCAGGTCGGCCGCCTGCTGGGCCCAGCGGCTGGTCTTCATCAACGGCCACGGCGGCAACGTCGGCGCGTTGAAGAGCGCGACGGCCACGCTGCGCGCTGAAGGTCGTGATGTCGGATGGTGCCCATGCGCCACGGCCGGCGGCGACGCCCACGCCGGCCACACCGAAACATCCGTGTTGCTGCATATTTCGCCGGCCGATGTGCTGACCGACCGGTGGCTCGCCGGTAACGGCGCGCCATTGCCCGAGTTGCTCCCGTCGATGCGCCGCGGGGGAGTCGCGGCCGTCAGCTCGGTCGGCGTGCTAGGCGACCCGACCACCGCGACCGCATCCGAGGGGAAGCGCATCTTCGCGGAGATGGTCGACGGCTGTGTACGAAGCATCGCCCGTTGGTCGCCGGGTTCCGACGGGCTGCTGAGATGAGCCAGGCTCGGCTACCTGACGGGTTCGCGGTCCAGGTTGATCGTCGCGTGCGGGTGCTCGGCGACGGCTCCGCCCTGCTGGGTGGTTCACCGACCCGTCTGTTGAAGCTGGCGCCCGCAGCCCAGAGCATGCTGTCCGACGGCCGGCTTAAGGTTCGCGACGAGGTCAGCGCCCAACTGGCCCGCACCCTGCTGGACGCCACCGTGGCGCATCCCCGGCCCGCCGGAGGCCCATCGCACCGTGACGTGACCGTGGTAATTCCGGTGCGGAACAACACTTCTGGCGTGCGACATCTGGTGAGCGCATTACGCGGGCTACGCGTCATCGTGGTGGACGACGGCTCGTCGCCGCCGATCGAGCCGGATGAGTTCGTGGGCGCGCACTGCGACATCGAAGTGCTGCGCCATTCACGCAACAAAGGCCCGGCGGCGGCACGCAACACCGGGCTGGCCGCCTGTACCACCGACTTCGTCGCATTTTTGGACTCCGATGTTGCACCGCGCCGCGGCTGGCTGGAAGCCCTGCTAGGTCACTTCTGCGATCCCACCGTCGCTCTGGTCGCGCCGCGCATCGTCGGCCTGGCCCACAGCGAAAATGTGGTAGCGCGATATGAGGCGGTGCATTCGTCACTGGACCTCGGGCTACGCGAAGCGCCGGTACTACCGCACAGCACGGTGTCCTACGTTCCCAGCGCGGCGATCATCTGTCGCCGCTCCGCCATTCGTGACGTCGGTGGCTTCGACGAGACAATGCGGTCAGGCGAAGACGTCGACTTGTGCTGGCGGCTGATCGAAACCGGCGCTCGGCTGCGTTACGAGCCGATTGCGCTGGTGGCTCACGATCACCGCACCGAACTACGGGATTGGCTGGCGCGCAAGGCATTTTATGGCGGATCGGCGGCTCCGTTGTCTGTGCGTCACCCGGACAAGACGGCCCCGGTGGTGATCAGCGGCTGGGCGCTGACGGCCTGGGTCCTGATGGCGCTCGGAACGAGCCTCAGCCAACTGGCGTCGATCGTGGTCGCCGTCCTGACCGGTCGCAGGATCGCCAGAGCCCTGCGCGGCGCCGACAGTTCCCTTTCGGACGTTGCGGCGATCGCGAGCCGCGGCCTATGGTCGGCGGCGCTCCAACTGGCCTCGGCCCTGTGCCGGCACTACTGGCCGCTGGCGTTGGCCGCGGCGCTCGTGTCCCGCCACTGTCGACGGGTCATCCTGGTCGCGGCGGTCATGGACGGAGTGGTGGACTGGCTTGGGCGCAGGGATTCCAGAGCTGAGGACGCCGAACCGATCGGGCTGATGACCTATCTGTTGCTCAAGCGTATGGACGATCTGGCCTATGGCTTGGGGCTGTGGCGCGGTGTCGTGCGCGAACGCAACCTTCGCGCGCTCAAACCGCAAATCCGAACATAGTCGCCTTGACTAGCGCCGTTGGAGCGCACGCTGACGTGCTGATCGTTGGCGCCGGCAGTGCTGGATCAGTTGTTGCCGAACGCCTTTCCGCCGATCCTGGACGCAACGTGACCGTTCTCGAGGCCGGGCCGGCGCTGACCGATCCCGGCTTGCTGGCGCGAACGAGCAACGGGCTGCAACTGCCGATCGGAGCCGGCAGCCCACTGGTCCAGCGCTATCAGACGCGCCTCACCGACCGGCCCGAGCGCCAGTTGCCGATTGTGCGGGGGTCGACGGTCGGAGGTTCCGGCGCCGTCAACGGCGGGTACTTCTGCCGCGGATTACCGGGCGATTTCGATCGCGCCGCGATTCCCGGCTGGGCATGGTCGGATGTTCTCGACCACTTCCGCGCTATCGAGACGGATCTGGATTTCGGTGGCGGTGCACATGGCAAGTCCGGGCCAATCCTGGTTCGCCGTACTCACGAAATGACCGGCACCACTGAGCGCTTCCTTGCTGCCGCAGAGCAATTCGGATTTCGCTGGATCGCCGACCTTAATGATTGCGGACCGGAGTTGCCTTCGGGAGTAGGTGCGGTGCCGCTCAACATCGTCGACGGTGTGCGGGTTGGATCGGGTGCGGGATATCTGATGCCGGCTCTGGAACGCTCGAACCTGACCTTGCTGGCGCGGACGCGGGCGTTGCGCTTGCGTTTCTCCGGAACTGCAGTAATGGGCGTCGACGCGGTCGGCCCAGAAGGCCCGGTTACCATTACAGCTGATCGAATCGTTCTGTGCGCCGGTGCTATTCAATCGGCGCATCTTCTGATGCTATCCGGAGTCGGGGACGAAGGCGCGCTGCGGGGCGCCGGCGTACCAGTGGTGGCGCCGTTACCGGTTGGGATGTGGTGCATCGACCACCCGGAATGGGTATTGCCTACGACGTGGACCGTGGCTGCCGGCCGGCCGGTGCTGGAGGTCGTGCTCACCACCCCTGATGGCATTGAAATCAGGCCGTATACGGGCGGGTTCGTTGCGATGACAGGCGACGGCACCCCGGGCCATCCCGACTGGCCGCATATCGGGGTGGCGCTTATGCAACCGCGGGCGCGCGGGCGAATTACGCTGGTTTCGCCCAATCCTGAGGTGGCTCCGCTAATTCAGCACCACTACGACAGTGAGCCCGAAGATGTAGCGGCGCTGCGCAACGGCAGCGAGTTAGCTCGTGAGTTAATCAGTGCGGCAACGGAAGTTGGGGAGCCAGCGTGGTCGACGTCGCAACACCTTTGTGGCACGGCCCCGATGGGCACCGACGCCGACCCGCGAGCCGTCGTTGATCCTCGGTGCCGGGTGCGTGGCATCGAGAATCTGTGGGTGATCGACGGGTCCATCCTGCCGGTGATCACCAGCCGCGGTCCGCACGCGACGATCATGATGCTCGGGCGCCGGGCCGCGGAGTTCGTCGTGTGAATCCAGGCCAGGCAGCCGGGCCTAGCTCGGCCAGACCCTAGCGCCGACGATCAATAAGCCCGGTGGCGGCCAACGCCGGTTTCATAATTTGCCGCCGACTCGCTGTCATACCCCTGTTGTCCCCGAGCCTCGGGAGAATAAGCCGGCGTCCCCGGCCGGGCCGCGTGTCGGGGCTCCCCTGCCGCTGCGGCTTGCATCGGTCCTATTGGCGGAACCGCCGACGCTGGCGACGCGGTCGCCGGAGCGTAATCCGCCGTCACCGCCGTCTCCATTGCCGCCGCAGGCGTGCTGACGGCTGCGGGCGCCGCCGACGCCGTTGTTGCATAACTCGGCGTTAGCGCCTGCATCGCCGCCGCAGGTGTGCTGACGGCTGCCGGCGCCGCCGCTGCCGGCGTGCCGAGCGATGTCAGCGTCGCCGGCACCACCGGTGCTGGCGACGCTGACATCGTCAGGTATCCGGCAGATGCCGCGGGCGCCGAACTAGCGGCCGCCCCCGCTGCTGTCGCCGGCAAACTTGATGCCACCGAACCCGCCGATGCCGAGCTGCCGATGACCGACTGCGCCGCCGTCAGGGTCTGGCCACTAGGTGCGCCGGCCACGCTCAGCACACCTTGCTCGATGGTCTGCAGAGGCGAGGCGTTTGCGGCTTCGGCCAGGGCGTACTGAGTCGCACCGCCGCTCAGGAGTTGCACAAATTGCTCATGGAAATAGGCCGCCTGGGCGCTGAGCGCTTGATAGGCCTGTGCGTGCGCNNTGATCGTTGAACCGATGTTAGCCAGGTCTGTTGCGGCCGCCGCCACGTACTCGGGCGCGGCATTCACAAAAGACATTGAGGGTTCCCTCAGATAGGTCGGGCTGTCGGTGGTCCCTCAAGACTAGCGTTGCCCGCGCGATCGCGGCTTCGTTTACCGAATCTATGCGAGTGCGTTAGCCGAGCTCAAACAGTGCGGCCGGGGGGACCGCACGCATCAGCGATTGATAAGGGATTTCCCCATAAATCGCGGCGGGCTCGCCGCGCGTCCGATGAACGGCGAAATAGGGAACCCGCGCCACCGCCGCCGCCGAAAACAGGCAGGTGCGCCCGGACGGCCGGAAAGGGTTCTTCCATACCTTAAAGGTGCTGCTAGGACCGCTCATGTCGGCAAACTTTACTGTCCGGTGGGTATGGTGGCCGGGGCCCGCGGGCGGCGCGCGCAGCACTACAGATCACCAACGGGCCGAGATTTGGCTCGGGCCATGAATTAGGGCATACTGTTCGGGTTGCCTTGCGCCAGGTTCACGCCTGGCCGGGCATACGACCAGCACCCAAACGGGTGCGTGCGGTCCCACCCTTGTAGCGCGACGAATTTAGCTTAGAAATAAGCGCGACAAGGCTGCGTGCGGGTGACACACCCGAGCGCGGGGGCCGGTGGACCAAGACAGGTAAACAGCGGCGCAGTATCCGGCGCGACGCTCGATCGGCCCCAAACCGGGCCGATCGATTCGCGCGCCGGGAGGCACCAGGCCCGGACACGGGTCTAAGCGGGAGCAGGTCCGGACACGGACCTCGAGTGGAGTGAGGGTAGGAAAGCGTGGCGGGACAAAAGATCCGTATCAGGCTCAAGGCCTACGACCATGAGGCTATTGACGCATCGGCGCGCAAGATCGTCGAGACCGTCGTACGCACTGGTGCAAGCGTCGTTGGGCCGGTGCCGCTGCCGACCGAGAAAAACATCTATTGCGTCATCCGCTCGCCGCATAAGTACAAGGACTCGCGAGAGCACTTCGAAATGCGGACGCACAAGCGGCTGATCGACATCCTCGATCCGACGCCGAAGACCGTTGACGCCCTGATGCGCATCGATCTGCCGGCCAGCGTCGACGTCAACATCCAGTAGGAGATCCAGAGCAATGGCAAGACAAGGCATTCTGGGCACCAAGCTGGGCATGACGCAGGTGTTCGATGAGAACAACAAGATCGTGCCGGTGACGGTGGTCAAGGCCGGCCCGAACGTGGTGACCCGCATCCGCACCCCGGAGCAAGACGGGTACAGCGCTGTGCAGCTGGCCTACGGCGAGATCAGTCCCCGCAAGGTCAACAAGCCGGTGACCGGTCAGTACACCGCCGCGGGCGTCAACCCCCGCCGGTACCTGGCTGAGCTGCGTTTGGAGAACCCCGACGCGGCTGCCGCATACGAGGTTGGCCAGGAGTTGACCGCCGAGATCTTCTCCGACGGCAGCTATGTCGACGTGACCGGTACCTCCAAAGGCAAGGGCTTCGCCGGCACCATGAAGCGGCACGGCTTCAAGGGCCAGGGCGCCAGCCACGGAGCGCAGGCGGTGCACCGTCGGCCGGGGTCCATCGGCGCTTGTGCGACGCCCGCGCGGGTGTTCAAGGGCACCCGGATGTCGGGCCGGATGGGTAGCGACCGGGTGACCGTCCAGAACCTGTTGGTGCACAAGGTCGATGCCGAGAACGGCGTGCTGTTGATCAAGGGCGCGGTTCCCGGCCGCACCGGTGGACTCGTGATGGTTCGTGGCGCGATCAAACGAGGTGAGAAGTAATGGCAGCCGAAAAAGCGCAAGACAACCAGAAGACCCTGAAGATTGAGGTCAAGACGCCCGACGGCAAGGTTGACGGCTCCATTGAGCTGCCGGCCGAGTTGTTCGATGCCCCGGCCAACATCGCGCTGATGCACCAGGTGGTCACCGCGCAGCGGGCGGCCGCCCGGCAGGGTACGCACTCGACCAAGACGCGCGGCGAGGTTCGCGGTGGTGGCCGCAAGCCGTACCGGCAGAAGGGGACTGGACGTGCCCGGCAGGGCTCGACGCGGGCCCCGCAGTTTGCCGGCGGCGGCGTCGTGCACGGCCCCAAGCCGCGCGACTACAGCCAGCGCACGCCCAAGAAGATGATCGCCGCTGCTCTGCGCGGGGCATTGTCTGACCGGGCACGCAACGGCCGCATCCACGCGGTCACCGAGCTGGTGGCGGGTCAGACGCCTTCCACCAAGAGCGCCCGGGAATTTCTCGGGACCATCACCGATCGCAAGCAGGTGTTGGTCGTCATCGGCCGCAGCGACGAGGCCGGTACAAAAAGCGTGCGCAACTTGCCCGGTGTGCACATCGTGGCGCCCGACCAGCTCAACACGTACGACGTGCTGCGCGCCGACGACGTGGTGTTCAGCGTCGAGGCCCTTAACGGCTATATCGCTGCCAGCACGGCTAGCACCGAGGAGGTTTCGGCCTGATGGCGAACATCGCTGATCCCCGCGACATCATCCTGGCCCCGGTCATCTCGGAGAAGTCGTACAGCCTGCTCGATGACAATGTGTACACGTTTGTGGTGCGACCCGATTCGAACAAGACGCAGATCAAGATCGCTGTCGAGAAGATCTTCGCCGTCAAGGTTGCATCGGTGAACACCCTGAACCGGCAGGGCAAGCGCAAGCGCACCCGGGCCGGATTCGGTAAGCGCAAGGGCACTAAGCGGGCCATCGTCACCTTGGCGCCGGGCAGCAAGCCGATCGACCTGTTCGGCGCACCGGCCTAGCCGCGCGCGAGAGAAAGACCTGATTAGACATGGCAATTCGCAAATACAAGCCGACGACCCCCGGTCGTCGCGGCGCCAGCGTGTCCGACTTCGCCGCGATCACTCGCACGGAGCCGGAGAAGTCGTTGGTGCGCCCGCTGCACAGCAAGGGCGGGCGTAACGCACACGGCCGGATCACCACCCGTCACCAGGGTGGTGGCCACAAGCGCGCCTACCGGGTGATCGACTTCCGCCGCAACGACAAAGACGGCGTCAACGCCAAGGTTGCGGAGATCGAGTACGACCCCAACCGCACCGCGAACATCGCGCTGCTCCACTTCCTGGACGGCGAGAAGCGCTACATCATTGCGCCGCAAGGGCTGTCGCAGGGCGATGTGGTGGAATCGGGCGCCAACGCCGACATCAAGCCCGGCAACAACCTGCCGTTGCGCAACATCCCGGCCGGTACCTTGATCCACGCCGTGGAGCTGCGGCCGGGCGGTGGCGCCAAGCTGGCGCGATCGGCCGGGTCGAGCATCCAGTTGCTCGGCAAGGAGGCGACTTACGCATCGCTGCGTATGCCCAGCGGCGAGATCCGCCGCGTCGACGTGCGCTGCCGCGCGACAGTCGGCGAGGTCGGCAACGCCGAACAGGCGAACATCAACTGGGGTAAGGCCGGCCGGATGCGGTGGAAGGGCAAGCGCCCGTCGGTCCGTGGTGTCGTCATGAACCCGGTCGACCACCCGCACGGTGGTGGTGAAGGTAAGACGTCTGGTGGTCGTCACCCCGTCAGCCCGTGGGGCAAGCCCGAGGGCCGTACCCGAGATCGCAACAAAGCCAGTGACAAACTCATCGTCCGACGCCGGCGCACCGGCAAGAAGCACTCGCGCTAGGAAGTCGAGGAGTAACCATGCCACGTAGCCTGAAAAAGGGTCCGTTCGTCGATGACCACCTGGTCAAAAAGGTCGACGTTCAGAACGAGAAGAACAGCAAGCAGGTCATCAAGACCTGGTCGCGCCGGTCCACGATCATTCCGGACTTCATCGGCCACACCTTCGCGGTGCACGACGGCCGTAAGCACGTCCCGGTGTTCGTCACCGAGGCGATGGTGGGCCACAAACTTGGAGAGTTCGCGCCGACGCGAACCTTCAAGGGCCACATCAAGGACGACCGAAAGGCGAAGCGCCGATGAGCACCACCACCACGGAATATCCGTCGGCGGTCGCCGTAGCACGGTTCGTGCGAGTGTCGCCGACAAAATCGCGCCGGGTCATTGACCTGGTGCGTGGCAAGTCGGTGGCCGAAGCGCTCGACATCCTGCGCTGGGCGCCGCAGGCCGCCAGCGAGCCGGTCGCCAAGGTGATTGCCAGCGCCGCGGCTAACGCCCAGAACAACGACGGGCTGGACCCGGCGACCCTGGTAGTCGCCACTATCTATGCCGACGGGGGCCCGACCGCCAAGCGCATCCGCCCGCGCGCCCAAGGGCGCGCGTTCCGGATCCGCCGGCGCACCAGCCATATAACCGTCATCGTCGAGAGCCGGCCGACCAAGGATCAGGGGTCGGCGAAGTCCTCGCGCGCCCGTCGCGCCGAGGGCAGCAAGGCCGCCGCGAAGGCACCGGCCAAGAAGGCCGCCGCCAAAGCGCCTGCAAAGAAGGCAGCTGCGAAACCCGAGCCAACTTCTGAGACTTCTGATGTGAAGGGAGGCTCAGACTAGTGGGCCAGAAGATCAATCCGCACGGCTTCCGGTTGGGCATCACGACTGACTGGAAGTCGCGCTGGTACGCCGACAAGCAGTACGCCGAGTACGTTAAGGAAGACGTCGCGATCCGCCGGTTGCTGTCCACCGGTCTTGAGCGCGCCGGGATCGCCGACGTGGAGATCGAGCGCACCCGCGATCGGGTCCGAGTCGACATCCACACAGCCCGTCCCGGCATCGTCATCGGCCGCCGCGGCACCGAGGCCGACCGGATCCGGACAGACCTGGAGAAGCTGACCAAAAAGCAGGTTCAGCTCAACATCCTTGAGGTCAAAAACCCCGAGTCGGTAGCACAATTGGTGGCCCAAGGGGTCGCCGAACAGCTGAGCAACCGGGTGGCGTTCCGTCGTGCGATGCGTAAGGCCATCCAGTCGGCGATGCGCCAGCCCAACGTCAAGGGCATCCGGGTGCAGTGCTCGGGTCGCCTCGGCGGCGCCGAGATGAGCCGCTCGGAGTTCTACCGCGAGGGCCGTGTGCCGCTGCACACCCTGCGCGCCGATATTGACTACGGCCTGTACGAGGCCAAGACCACCTTCGGCCGCATCGGCGTGAAGGTCTGGATCTACAAGGGCGACATCGTCGGTGGCAAGCGCGAATTGGCTGCCGCCGCGCCGGCGGGCGCCGACCGTCCGCGCCGCGAGCGGCCGACGTCGGGCACCCGTCCACGCCGCAGCGGTGCGTCGGGCACGACGGCTACCAGCACCGAGGCTGGACGGGCCGCCGGTGCCGAGGATTTGGGCCCGTCCGACGGCGCGCCTGCCCTCGAACCGCAGAGCACCGAGAGCACGGAGAGCACGGAGAGCTGAATCATGTTGATTCCCCGCAGAGTTAAACACCGAAAGCAGCACCATCCCCGCCAACGCGGCATCGCCAGCGGCGGCACGGAGGTGAACTTCGGCGACTACGGCATCCAGGCCCTGGAGCACGCGTACGTCACTAACCGGCAGATCGAGTCGGCACGTATCGCTATCAACCGGCACATCAAGCGTGGCGGCAAGGTGTGGATCAACGTTTTCCCGGACCGTCCGCTGACCAAGAAGCCCGCGGAAACCCGGATGGGTTCGGGCAAGGGCTCACCGGAGTGGTGGGTGGTCAACGTAAAGCCCGGACGGGTGCTGTTCGAGCTCAGCTACCCCAACGAGCAGGTCGCCCGCGAGGCGCTCACCCGAGCAATCCACAAGCTGCCGATCAAGGCACGCATCGTGACCCGAGAGGACCAGTTCTGATGGCAGTGGGAATTTCGCCTGGCGAACTGCGCGAGCTTACCGACGAGGAGCTTGCCGAGCGTCTGCGCGAATCAAAAGAAGAGCTGTTCAACCTGCGCTTCCAAATGGCGACTGGTCAGCTCAACAACAACCGGAGGCTCCGCACGGTGCGTGGGGAAATCGCGCGCGTGTACACCGTGCTGCGGGAACGAGAACTGGGCTTGGCTTCTGGTCCAGGGGGTCCCGACGGAATTAAGGAATCGTGATGGCAGAAGGTAAGACCGCACCAAAGACCGCTGCGAAGGATGCCGCGTCAAAAGACAAGGGCCCCCAGCACACTCCGGCCAATCCGAAGACGCGTGGCCGGCGTAAGACGCGCATCGGTTACGTGGTGAGCGACAAGATGCAGAAGACCATCGTGGTCGAGCTGGAAGACCGTATGCGCCACCCGAAGTACGGCAAGATCATCCGCACCACGAAGAAGGTCAAGGCGCACGACGAGGAGAGCACCGCGGGCATCGGCGACCGCGTTTCGCTGATGGAGACGCGTCCGCTGTCAGCGAGCAAACGCTGGCGCCTCGTCGAAATACTCGAGAAGGCCAAGTAGCCGCAAATCGCAACAGAATCGCCCGGGACCGCATGGTCTCGGGCGATTCTGCTATTGGGGCGGAATCTCAGCTGCCGGCCAGGTGGCCGGTGTAGTCTTCACCGCGATTGTTCGGCTGGGAGTCCACTACGAAAGTGAGGCTGACTCGTGTCCACTGGGTCCTCTGAATTTAGCGGCAAAATAGCGTTGGATATCCGTGATTCGGAGCCGGATTGGGGTCCCTACGCTGCGCCGACCGCTCCGGAGAACTCGCCGAACATCCTCTACCTGGTCTGGGACGATACGGGCATCGCGACCTGGGACTGTTTCGGCGGCCTCGTCGAGATGCCCGCCATGACGCGAATCGCGGATCGCGGAATCCGACTGTCTCAGTTTCACACCACCGCCTTGTGCTCGCCGACCAGGGCGTCGTTGCTGACCGGCCGCAACGCCACCACTGTCGGCATGGCCACCATCGAAGAATTCACCGATGGCTTCCCGAACTGCAATGGCCGGATTCCGGCCGACACCGCGCTGGTTTCTGAAGTGCTTAGCGAACGCGGTTACAACACCTATTGCGTCGGCAAATGGCACCTGACCCCACTCGAAGAGTCCAGCATGGCGTCGACCAAGCGGCACTGGCCGACGTCGCGCGGTTTCGAACGGTTCTACGGATTCCTGGGCGGCGAGACCGACCAGTGGTATCCCGACCTGGTTTACGACAACCACCCGGTGAACCCGCCCGGAACACCCGAAGACGGTTATCACCTGTCGAAGGACATCGCCGACAAGACCATCGAATTCATTCGCGACGCCAAGGTGATCGCGCCCGATAAGCCGTGGTTCAGCTACGTGTGCCCCGGCGCCGGGCACGCCCCGCACCACGTCTTCAAGGAATGGGCCGACAAGTATGCCGGCCGGTTCGACATGGGCTACGAGCGCTATCGCGAGGTGGTGCTGGAAAAGCAGAAGTCGATGGGGATCGTGCCCCAAGACACCGAACTGTCGCCCGTCAACCCGTATCTCGATGTGAAGGGGCCACAGGGCGAGCCGTGGCCACTGCAGGACACGGTGCGGCCGTGGGACTCGCTCAACGATGAAGAGAAGAAGCTGTTCGGCCGGATGGCCGAGGTGTTCGCCGGGTTCTTGAGCTACACCGACGCGCAGATCGGCCGGATCTTGGACTACCTGGAGGAATCCGGCCAGCTAGACAACACCATCATCGTGGTGATCTCCGACAACGGCGCCAGCGGCGAGGGTGGGCCGAACGGATCGGTGAACGAAGGCAAATTCTTCAACGGCTACATCGACACCGTCGAAGAGAGCATGAAGCTGTTCGACCACCTCGGTGGGCCGGACACCTACAACCATTACCCGATCGGCTGGGCGATGGCCTTCAACACGCCCTACAAGCTCTACAAGCGGTACGCCTCGCACGAGGGCGGCATCGCCGACACGGCAATCATATCCTGGCCCAACGGTATTGCTGCGCACGGCGAGGTCCGCGACACCTACGTCAATGTCTCCGATATCACTCCGACGGTCTATGACCTGCTGGACATCGCGCTGCCGCAGACTGTCAAGGGCATCGCCCAGAAACCGCTGGATGGCGTGAGTTTCAAAGCGGCCCTTGCCGATCCGACTGCCGACACCGGAAAAAATACCCAGTTCTACACGATGCTGGGCACCCGCGGGATTTGGCATCAAGGCTGGTTCGCCAACACCGTGCATGCGGCCTCGCCGGCAGGTTGGTCGCATTTCGATGCCGACCGCTGGGAACTGTTCCACATCGACGCCGACCGCAGCCAGTGCCATGACCTGGCTACCGAACAACCCGACAAACTCGAAGAACTCAAGGCGTTGTGGTTTTCCGAGGCCGCCAAATACAACGGCTTGCCGCTCGCGGATCTGAACATCTTTGAAACGTTGGGGCGGTCGCGGCCCTACCTGGTGAGCGAACGTGACTCCTATATCTATTACCCGGACTGCGCCGATGTCGGCATCGGTGCTGCCGCCGAAATCCGCGGCCGCTCGTTCGCCGTACTGGCCGAGGTGACCGTGGACACCACCGGCGCCGAAGGTGTGCTGTTCAAGCAAGGCGGAGCCCACGGCGGGCATGTGCTGTTCATCCAGGATGGGCGGTTGCACTACGTGTACAACTTCCTCGGTGAGCGTCAGCAATTGGTTTCTTCATCGGACGCGGTGCCGCTGGGCAAACACCTGCTCGGCGTTCGCTATTCGCGCACGGGAACCGTGCAGAACAGCCACACCCCGCTTGGGGATGTCACGCTGTTCATCGACGACGACCTGGTCGGCTCGCTCGCCGATGTGAGTGCGCACCCCGGAACGTTCGGATTGGCGGGTGCCGGCATCACCGTCGGTCGCAACGGTGGTTCGGGGGTGTCCAGCCGCTACAAAGCCCCGTTCATCTTCACCGGCGGCACCATCGCGCAGGTCACCCTCGATGTGTCAGGCCGGCCTTATAAAGACGTGGAAAGGGAGCTCGCGCTCGCCTTTTCGCGCGACTGAGCAGCCGGAAAGAGAACTATATACCTGGTGCTGCCGGGCTGCTAGCATCTGACTCCGTGGTCCTCCTGGAAAGCTGTGGCTCGGAATCAGGCAGTGCTGACCGATGACCGATGAAGCACCGCCCACGGAAGCGCCGTCCAGATCACGAGCAACTCGCATCGCGATCGGATTCGGGCTTGCGGTGGCGATCTTCGTTATCTACATCCTATCGCTGGTCGCCGTGCACCTGTTGGCCAAGTCCGCGCCCCCGCTGCCTGCCGTAGACCTGAGCAAGTTCCAACAAGCGGACAGCATCGTCCAGCTACGCGTCGACGATATGAAGACCGTCGCGAATCGCCTGTCGGTGAACGTCCTCGTTTATCCCGAGGACAAAATTTTCGACCAGAACTTCGGCGTGCTGAAGGCCGACACCGCCGTTCGCCTGTACTTGGGGAAGGGCAACGCCGCGGTGCCCAGCGATTTGGGCGACCTGCAATACCCGGTCGGAAAAGCGCCGGCTCAGCTCGCTACCACGATCGCGGCGCACGGCGATCCCGGCAACTGGCCATTCGACTCGTACACCACTGATGAGATCTCGGCTGTCGTCTACACCGGTGACTATCACGAAAAGGTATCCGCGCGCATCGAGGTAACCGGGTCGGTCGAAGGCTGGGACGTGAGCGTCAACCGCGTTCACGACGTCGAGGACACCGACAACCCGAACAGCCTTGACGACGCCACCATCACATTGCACAGGTCCAAAGGGCAGCTAATCTTCGACATGGGGATCTGCCTGATCCTCATCGCCCTACCTATCTTGGCGCTGGTGGTGGCCATTCCGATGGCGTTGGGCAGGACGACTTTCCTGCCGCCGTTCTCAACGTGGTACGCCGCGATGCTGTTCGCCATAGTTCCGCTGCGCAACTTCTTTCCCGGCTCTCCGCCGCCCGGCGCGTGGGTCGACCAAGCCATCGTGCTCTGGGTGTTGATAGGGCTCGTCGTGGCGATGTCGCTGTTCGTGGTCGCGTGGGTCCGGCAACGAGATCGAAGGCCACCTAAAAACAAAAAGGCGTGACAGGGCTGTTAGCTCGAGGTCGGTGCCCCCGCATAAGTGATGGAGTCGATGGCGCCGGCGACTTTCGATTGGAAACTGGGCGGCAGCGGGATGTACCCGCTTTTAGCGAGGTCGGTCTGGCCCGGGCCAATCGCCGCCTGCAGGAACGCCTTGACCGCCAGGGCTTGGTCGGAGGTTGGGTATTTGGAGCAGACGATCTCGTAGGTGGCCAAGACGATCGGGTAGACATCGGGTTGGGCCGGGTTGTANNATTCGTTGTAGCTGATCGCGCCCTCGGTGTCTTTCACGGCCGCCGAGGTGCCTTTGTTGCCTTCGGCTCCGGTGCCGACGCCGCCGTTGAACATGTTGCTCACGCCCTGAGTCCACGCTCCGCCGGCTGCGGCTTGCAGGTAGGACTGGAAGTTGGCGGTGGTCCCGGATTTGTCGCTGCGGTAGAAGACGTGGATCGGCTCTGCCGGCATAGAAGCGTTCAGTGCGGTGAGGGCCGGGTCGTCCCAGCGGGTGACGGTGCCGTTGAAGATCTTGGCCAGCGTGGGAGCGTCGAGCACCAAGCTGTCGACGGAGCTGAGGTGGTAGGTGATGGCCATCGGGCTGAAAACCACGGGCAGGTTCCAGGCGTCGTTACCCCCGCAGCGCTGCTTGGCGGCGTCGTATTGGTCGCTGGCCAATGGTGTGTCCGAACCGCCGAAAACGCTCTTGCCGGCGAGGAATTCGCTGATTCCTTTGCCCGAGCCGTTGGAGGTGTAGTTGAGCGTCTGCCCGCAGGCCTTGTGGTAGGCGTCGATGAACTTGACCATCGCGTTGGCTTGGGCGGTCGAGCCGCTGGCGTCTATGGTCGGGGCGCCCCCGCATTCCACCCTGAACCCGCCGGCTTTGTCTTCGTCGGACTGGGTGCATCCCGACAGCACCAGGGCGCCTGCGGCCAGCAAGGCCATGCCTACACCTGGGCGAGTCTGCTTCACGTTGATTGCCTCCTTGAAAAGAACTCACACGGCGCTACGGGCTTCGTGTAGGGGCCGCTCATTGCGGGCCTGGATAGGGCGAAGACTTGGCCGGGTCGACCACGATGGCGCCCGGCTGCGACGCTAGCTCGCTCTCGGGGCCGCACCCCGATTTCGGCACATGTCGAGCTTTACAGCTATCGAATCCAGCACGCAAACAAACATCAGGTGAACTGGTTAACTCCACCGAATGAATACCCCGTGTTGTCCCATTTTCCGAGGTCCGGCTCGGTCCGGCGCAGGTACCTGCCGCGCGTAGGGCGTCGCTCGTGGCCTGGGCATTGGCAAACGACCAACCCTCCTCTTGGGTACCGCCCAAGACTAGCGTCAGCCGGTGCCGGCCGCTGGTATCGGAAACCGCGATATCGGGTTTCGCTGCGAGGCAGACGGCTGTTCGGCGATCCGGCGGAAACTGCCTAATGATCAAGGCAATCGGATGGCGTCGCGCGGTTGGTGCCGGTTCGCTACCATCTGTCCTCGTGTGACCTGTGTTACCCCAGCCGGCTCCCTCACGGAGGTAGTGACAGATGACCCACCACGCTCCGCCCCCTCCCCCGACATCTCCGATACCTCCGGCAACCCCGCCGTCTGCGCCTGATACGCCGTCTCCGCCTGCGACAGCCCCGGCTGCGACGCCGCCTCCGCTTGCGGCGGCGCCGAAACGGCGGCCGTGGCGCTGGTTAATCGGCTTCGGTCTTCTGGTGGCTTTCATCGCCGTCTATGCCTTATCGCTGTTCGGCGTTCACCTGCTGGCTAAATCGTCGGCGCCGATCAAGGCACCGGACCTGAATGCGACCGACGACACCGTTGTGTTGGTGCGCCTCGAGGAGCTCAAGACCGTTGCCAATCGCCTCGCGGTGAAGGTGCTGGTAAAGCCGCAGGAGTCGATGTGGGACTCCCGCCTGGATGTCCTGAATACCGACACCGCCGTGCGCATGGATCCCGCAAACGACCTCGGCGACCTGGTCTATCCGGCAGGAAAGTCGCCGGCGCAGGTCGCCACCACCGTCGAGGCCCACGGCGACTCCAATAACTGGCCATTCGACACGTACACGACCGACACGTTGTCGGCCGATGTGCTGGTCGGCACCGGCGACGCTCGCGAGTACAAACCCGCTCGTGTCGAAGTAACCGGAGCGCTGCAAGGCTGGGATGTCAGCGTCAAACGCGTCGGTGAAGCCAGCCAAGAGTCCGATCGGGCCGACAGCGTGATCATCACGCTGCGCCGGGCCAAGGGCCCGCTGATCTTCGACATTGGGATCTGTCTGGTTCTTTTCAGCCTGCCCGCCTTGGCATTTGCGGTGGCAATTCAGATTGCGCTGGGCAAGCGGAAATTCGTGCCACCCTTCGTAACCTGGTTCGCCGCGATGCTTTTCGCCGTCATCCCGATACGGAATTTCCTTCCCGGTTCGCCGCCGCCTGGTGCGTGGATCGACGAAGCTCTGGTGATCTGGGTGCTGATAGCGCTGGTCGGGGCGATGGGCCTGTACATGCTGACCTGGTACCGACGGTCGGATTAGGGCTCTCGCGGCCGGCCTACTCTGAAGTAGTGCTCACCGAGTTGGTCGACCTGGCGGGCGGGTCATTCCGCATGGGCTCGACGAGCTTTTACCCCGAAGAGGCGCCGATCCACACGGTGACGGTGGCTTCCTTCGCGGTGGAACGGCACCCGGTGACCAACGCCCAGTTCGCCGAATTCGTCGCCGCCACCGGTTATGTGACGGTCGCCGAGCAGCCGATCGACCCGGCGCTTTACCCGGGGGCAGACGCCGACGACCTGTGTCCGGGTGCGATGGTGTTCCGGCCCACGCCGGGGCCGGTCGACCTGCGCGACTGGCGGCAGTGGTGGGTCTGGGTGGCGGGAGCGAATTGGCGTGATCCGTTCGGCCCGGACAGCACGGTCGCGGAGAGAGCCGACCACCCCGTCGTGCAGGTCGCTTATCCCGACGCCGCGGCCTACGCGCGGTGGGCGGGTCGGCGGCTGCCGACCGAGGCGGAGTGGGAGTTTGCGGCCCGCGGCGGAAGCGAGACGATCTACGCTTGGGGTGACGACGCGAAACCCGGCGGTCGGCTGATGGCCAACACCTGGCAAGGCAGGTTCCCGTACCGCAATGACGGTGCGTTGGGCTGGGTGGGGACGTCACCAGTGGGGACGTTTCCGCCCAATGGGTTCGGGCTGGTCGACGTGATCGGCAACGTGTGGGAGTGGACCGCAACTGAGTTTTCCGCCCAGCACCGGCTGGATCAGCCGCCGAAAGCCTGTTGCACGCCATCGGGGCCCCCAAAAGCCCCAGATCCGGCCGTCAGCCAGACGCTGAAGGGCGGTTCGCACCTGTGCGCGCCGGAGTACTGCCACCGCTACCGTCCGGCCGCGCGGTCGCCGCAGTCGCAGGACACCGCGACCACCCATATCGGGTTTCGCTGTGTGGCGGATCGCGCGTCGCGCTAGCAACGCTCGCGGCGCTTCGCCAACCAACGATGCGCGTGAATCTGGCACATGGCGGGTGAACGTCAGATGGACGGTGGGTGACAGAACTCTCCAATCGTTTGGGGACATAGGAATTCGTCGCGCAATGAGCGCGGGGATTCGCTAGCATTTGACTCCGTGGTGCCCCGACAAGCTGGATCTTGCCAGCCGGTTATGGTCCGGTCCCAGCAATCAGTCCAGCGCCCGCAGCCCGGTCCCTCGTGCGGCGGCGACCGATGACGACTGAGGCCCGGCCGGTACCGTCTCCGCCGCCGGATGTGGAAGACGAGATCTCGCCGCCGAAGCCGGAGAAGCCACCGCGGTCGAGACCGCGCATCATCATCGGCGTGGGCATCGTGGTGCTCCTCGTCGGCGTGTATGCCCTTTCGCTGCTCTTCGTCCACCTGCTCCAAAAATCAGCGGGTCCGCTCCCGCCGCTGGACCTCAGCCAGGGTGGGACCGACTCAACCATCGTGCAGCTACGCCTCGAGGACCTGAAGCCCGTCGCGAATCGACTCACGGTGAACGTGCTCGTCTATCCCGGAATTGCCCAGTACGACAATCGCTTCGATGTGCTCGCGAACGACGTCTCCGTGCGCCTGTATCCGACGAGCGACCTGGGGGACCTGAATTACCCGAAAGGAAAAGCACCGGCGCAACTCAGCACCATCATCGAGGCGCACGGAGACCCCGGTAACTGGCCGTTCGACGTGTACAAGACCGAGCAAATCTCGGCTGATGCCTTCGTCGGGGCCGGTGACACCCGCAGGAAGGTACCCGCCCGTGTCGAGGTGACCGGGGGGTTGGACGGCTGGGACGTCAGCGTCAATCGCGTGAAGGACCCGGCCGCGCTCCCGACCGCGCGCGACGTCGACAACGGGAACGTGGTCATCACGTTCCACAGGGCCAAGGGCCCGCTGATCTTCGACCTGGGCATCTGCCTGGTTTTGATCGCCCTGCCCACCTTGGCGCTGGCGGTTGCCATTCCGATGGTGCTGGGCAGGAGGAAGTTTTTGCCGCCGTTCGGGACCTGGTATGCCGCGATGCTGTTCGCCATCGTCCCGCTGCGCAACTTCTTTCCCGGCTCTCCACCGGCGGGTTCGTGGATCGACCAGGCCATCGTGCAGTGGGTGCTGATCGCGCTGGTGACGGCGATGACCTTGTACATCTTGGCCTGGGTCCGCCAGGGCGACTGAAGCGAAGACCGCGGCTAGCGAAGTTAAATGCTCGTATCGGCGCAGTGTTAAGCGCTGTCGGCAAACACGACCGTTGCTAGGATCTGCCTAATGGTCCAAGAGGGCTTGACGACGTCAGTGGGTTATCGGCCTGGCGAGGCGAGTTCCGAGCTCGACCTGGCCGGGACCGTTGCGGCGCCCGCTAATGGCCACGCCACGCCACCAATAGGTCCGCAGGAGACGGCTCCGCCGGCTTCGCAGTCGGAGCGCAAGCCGCGACGACGACACCTGCTGCTCGATGTCTCCATCATTGCGGGCGTCGTCGTGGTCTACCTCCTGTCACTGCTCGGCTACCACTACCTGGCCACCGCGCCGGGACCGCTGCCCGCTCCGGAGTTGGGCACCGCGGACGGCACCGTTGTCTTGGTCCGCCTAGAGCAGCTGCACCCGGTCGAACATCGCCTCGACGTAAAGGTGCTGGTGATGCCCGACGATTCGACGGTCGACAAGCGCCTCAACGTATTGACCACCGACACGTCCGTGCGCCTGTTTCCGCACAACGACTTGGGAGATCTGCAGTACCCGGTAGGGAAGTCGCCGGCGCAGGTAGCGACAAGCATCGAGGCCCACGGTGACCCGGGTGACTGGCCATTCGATACGTACAAGACCGACACCATCCAGGCCGACGTGCTGCTCGGTGTCGGTGACAGCCGTCAATACAAATCCGCCCGGGTGGAAGTGACCGGATTACTGGAAGGCTGGGACCTCTCCGTCACCCGGGTCGGGCGCGATGCCAACGACACAGAGCGCCCGGACAACCGACCGGACAATGTCGTCGTCACCCTGCAGCGTGCCAAGGGTCCGCTGGTGTTCGACCTGGGAATCTGCCTGGTCCTCATCACGCTGCCGACCTTGGCCCTGTTTGTGGCCATCCAGATGCTCACCGGCAGGAGACAATTCTTGCCGCCGTTCTCCACCTGGTACGCCGCGATGTTGTTCGCCGTCGTGCCCTTACGTAACATCCTGCCCGGCACTCCACCGGCAGGTGCGTGGATCGATCAAGCCGTTGTGATCTGGGTCTTGATCGCGCTGGCCGCGGCGCTGGTCCTGTACATCGCCGCCTGGTACCGGCACTCCAATTGAGGCGAGTTGAGCTCCCGGTCTCCTAGATTTGGCTCTGAGCAGGTCGTCACCTAAACTCTAGGGGTTGCCTTGGGCAGACCTCGGCCGGCGCGTGCGAACGTCATCGGCCCTGCGTGCCTTTCGGTGACAACCGCTTTTAAAACGCGCACGTCAGGTCTTTGGCGAGCCTTGCTTTGCGAGGCCCACCGAGCTGTTCAGCCTGCCGTGCACAGGTGAACCAGGTCAGGAGATCGAGTGATTCAGCAGGAATCGCGGCTGAAGGTCGCCGACAACACCGGCGCCAAGGAGATCTTGTGCATCCGGGTGCTCGGTGGTTCGTCGCGACGCTACGCCGGCATCGGTGATGTCATCGTTGCCACCGTCAAGGACGCCATTCCCGGCGGCAACGTCAAGCGCGGCGACGTCGTCAAGGCCGTCGTGGTGCGCACCGTCAAGGAGCGCAGGCGTTCCGATGGCAGCTACATCAAGTTCGATGAGAACGCGGCGGTGATCATCAAGCCCGATAACGACCCGCGCGGCACCCGTATCTTCGGGCCGGTCGGTCGTGAACTGCGCGAAAAGAAGTTCATGAAGATCATCTCGCTTGCTCCGGAGGTGTTGTAAATGAAGGTCCACAAGGGCGACACCGTGCTCGTCATCTCCGGCAAAGATAAAGGGGCCAAGGGCAAGGTCTTGCAGGCCTACCCGGACCGTAATCGGGTGCTGGTCGAGGGCGTCAACCGGATCAAGAAGCACACGGCGATTTCGACCAACCAACGCGGAGCGCAGTCGGGCGGAATCGTCACCCAGGAAGCCCCGATCCACGTCTCCAACGTGATGGTGGTCGACTCGGACGGTAAGCCCGCCCGGATCGGTTACCGGTTGAACGAGGAGACCGGCAAGCGGGTACGTATCTCCAAGCGCAACGGTAAGGACATTTAGCCATGTCAACGACAGAAGGCTCCGTGAAGGTGCAGCCGCGCCTCAAGGAGCGTTACCGCAGCGAGATCAAGGATGCGCTGCACAAGCAGTTCGGCTACGGCAACGTCATGCAGATCCCGACGGTGACCAAGGTCGTGGTCAACATGGGCGTGGGCGATGCCGCCCGGGACGCCAAGCTGATCAACGGCGCGGTCAACGACCTGGCGCTGATCACCGGGCAACGGCCCGAGATTCGCAAGGCGCGGAAGTCCATCGCGCAGTTCAAGCTGCGCGAGGGCATGCCGATCGGTTGCCGGGTGACGTTGCGGGGCGACCGGATGTGGGAGTTCCTCGACCGCCTCACGTCGATCGCGCTGCCGCGTATCCGTGACTTCCGCGGGCTTTCGCCCAAGCAGTTCGACGGTATCGGCAACTACACCTTCGGGCTGGCCGAGCAGTCGGTGTTCCACGAGATCGACGTGGACAGCATCGACCGGGTCCGCGGTATGGACATCAATGTTGTCACCTCGGCGACGACGGACGACGAAGGACGAGCGCTGTTGCGGGCCCTCGGCTTTCCCTTCAAGGAGAACTGAGAGATGGCGAAGAAGGCACTGGTCAACAAGGCCAACAGCAAACCCAAGTTCGCCGTTCGCGGCTACACCCGATGCAGCCGGTGCGGCCGTCCGCGCGCCGTGTTCCGCAAGTTCGGCCTATGCAGGATCTGCCTGCGCGAGATGGCGCATGCGGGCGAACTGCCCGGCGTGCAGAAGAGCAGCTGGTAACCGGCCGGCACAACACCGGCACAAGACAGACCGACACAAAACACTTAAAGACCAAACCAGACAGACACGCGACAGGCCCCCAGTTCGAATTTCTGGGCGGGAACCAGCGCGAGGAAGGTGACAGACACTGTCATGACGATGACGGACCCGATCGCAGACTTTTTAACACGTCTGCGCAACGCCAACTCGGCGTATCACGACGAGGTGAGTTTGCCGCATTCCAAGATCAAGGCCAACATCGCCCAGATCCTCAAAAGCGAGGGATACATCAGCGACTACCACACCGAAGATGCTCGGGTCGGTAAGGCGCTGGTGGTCCAGCTCAAGTACGGGCCCAGCCGGGAGCGCAGCATCGCCGGTCTGCGCCGGGTGTCCAAGCCAGGGCTGCGGGTATACGCGAAATCCACCGGCCTGCCACGGGTGCTCGGCGGCCTGGGGGTTGCGATCATCTCGACGTCCTCGGGGCTGTTAACTGACCGCCAAGCTGCCAGACAGGGCGTGGGCGGCGAAGTCCTCGCGTACGTGTGGTGAGGGGGAACCATGTCGCGCATTGGTAAAAAGCCGGTTCCGGTTCCCGCCGGAGTCGATGTAACGATCGAGGGCCAGAACGTCTCGGTCAAGGGGCCCAAGGGCACCCTAGGTTTGATAGTCGCCGAGCCGATCGTGGTGTCGCGCGATGACGATGGCGCCATTGTGGTCGCCCGTCCGGACGACGAGCGGCGCAGCCGCTCGCTGCACGGGCTGTCGCGCACCCTGGTGTCCAATCTGGTCACCGGTGTGACCGAGGGTTACACCACCAAGATGGAGATCTTCGGCGTCGGTTACCGGGTGCAGCTCAAGGGCTCCAACCTTGAGTTCGCGTTGGGTTACAGCCATCCCGTGGTGATCGAGGCCCCGGAGGGCATCAAGTTCGCGGTTGAAACGCCGACGAAGTTCTCCGTTACTGGGATCGACAAGCAGCAGGTTGGCCAGATCTCGGCGAATATCCGTCGGCTGCGGCGTCCCGATCCGTATAAGGGCAAGGGCGTGCGCTACGAAGGCGAGCAAATCCGCCGCAAGGTCGGAAAGACAGGTAAGTAGTAATGGCGCAATCACAAGCTGGCACCGCCGCGCGAAAGTCGGTGGGGCAGACCGTATCCGCAACCCGGCGCGTTTCCCGGCTGCGTAGGCACGCGCGGCTGCGTAAGAAGATCGAGGGCACCCCTGAGCGCCCGCGCCTGGTAGTGCACCGGTCCGCGCGGCACATTCATGTGCAGCTGGTCAACGACGCAAACGGCACCACGGTTGCCGCCGCGTCGTCGATCGAGGCCGATGTGCGCGGCCTGGATGGTGACAAGAAAGCCCGCAGCGTTCGGGTCGGCCAATTGATCGCGGAGCGGGCCAAAGCAGCCGGCTTCAGCAGCGTGGTGTTCGACCGTGGCGGATACACCTACGGCGGACGGATCGCCGCGCTGGCCGATGCCGCGCGCGAAAACGGATTGAGTTTCTGATGACAACTGGAAGGACCGCATAATGGTGGAGCAATCTGCTGGCGGCCAGAGCGCCGGAGGCGACGCCCGCGGCGACAGCCGTGGCGACCGCGGTGACAACCGTGGCCGTCGCGACGGCGGCGGCGGGCGCGGCCGCGACCGCGAAGAGAAAAGCCAATACCTGGAACGGGTCGTCGCCATCAACCGCGTCTCCAAGGTGGTCAAGGGTGGTCGGCGATTCAGCTTCACCGCTTTGGTCATCGTCGGTGACGGCAACGGCATGGTCGGTGTCGGCTACGGCAAGGCCAAGGAAGTCCCGGCCGCGATCGCCAAGGGCGTAGAAGAGGCACGCAAGAGCTTCTTCCGGGTCCCGTTGATCGGCGGCACTATCACTCACCCGGTGCAGGGTGAGAAAGCCGCCGGTGTGGTGATGTTGCGCCCCGCCAGCCCGGGTACCGGTGTGATCGCCGGAGGTGCGGTGCGCGCGGTGCTGGAATGCGCTGGGGTGCACGACATCCTGGCCAAATCGCTGGGCAGTGACAACGCGATCAACGTGGTGCACGCCACCGTCGCCGCACTCAGAATGCTGCAGCGTCCCGAGGAGGTGGCCGCTCGCCGCGGCCTGCCGATCGAGGACGTCGCCCCAGCCAGCATGCTCAAGGCGCGGCGGGAAAGTGCCGCACTTGCTGCGGCGGCAGCCCGGGAAGGAACTTCACAGCCATGAGCCAGCTGAAGATCACTCAGGTGCGCAGCACGATTGGCACACGCTGGAAGCAGCGCGAGAGCCTGCGCACCCTGGGCCTACGGCGGATTCGCCATTCGGTGATCCGTGACGACAGCCCACAGACCCGCGGGCTGATCGCGGTAGTGAATCACCTCGTCGAGGTGGAGCCGGCCGAGACAGGCACCGGAGGTAAGACCAAATGACGATCAAGTTGCACGACCTGAAGCCCGCCCGAGGGTCGAAGACCGCGCGCACCCGCGTGGGTCGCGGTGAGGGCTCCAAGGGTAAGACCGCCGGTCGTGGTACCAAGGGCACCAAGGCGCGCAAGAACGTGCCGTCGACCTTCGAGGGCGGGCAGATGCCGATCCACATGCGGCTGCCCAAGCTCAAGGGATTCAAGAACCGGTTCCGCACCGAGTACGAAGTCGTCAACGTTGGCGACATCAACCGGCTGTTCCCCGAGGGTGGTGCCGTCGGTGTGGATGAGCTGGTGGCCAGGGGAGCGGTTCGCAAGAACGTTTTGGTCAAGGTCCTCGGCGATGGCAAGCTGACCGTCAAGGTCGACCTGTCGGCGCACAAGTTCAGCGGCAGCGCGCGCGAGAAGATCACCGCCGCCGGCGGCTCGGCCACCGAGCTGTAACTAGAGCTGGCGAGCACTCCCCCGCAAGGGGGATGTGCCCCAGCAAAATCGCCCAAACTCCGCCGAGTTTGGGCGATTTTGCGTACGGCGGGCGATCGGTAGGCTGGACGGATATGTTTTCCTTCCTGCCTTCCCTTCCCGGCTTCTTAGACCGGACAGACGACGTCCGCGCCCTGGTTAACCGGGTCGATACCGCCCGCCACCAAGGCATACCCAACGGCTGCGTGCTGGAGTTCAGCCTGCGGTCGGTGCCGCCGGAGGCGTCGGGCTTCGATCCGCTGGCCATCATCACCGGTGGCGGTCGACCGATGACGCTGCGCGATTCGGTCGCTGCGATCCACCGTGCCGCGGAGGACCCTCGGGTGGCCGGGTTGATTGCCCGCGTGCAACTTGCGGCGTCGCCACCGGCGGCGGTTCAGGAGCTGCGGGAGGCCATCGCGGCTTTCAGTGCCGTCAAGCCGTCTCTGGCTTGGGCCGAGACCTATCCCGGCACGTTGTCGTACTACCTGGCATCCGCGTTCGGTGAGGTGTGGATGCAGCCCTCCGGAAGTGTCGGGTTGATCGGCTTCGCGAGCAACGCCACCTTCCTGCGCGACGCGTTGGACAAGCTGGGGATCGAAGCCCAGTTCGTCGCGCGCGGCGAATACAAGTCGGCGGTGAACCTTTTCACCGAGGATGGCTTCACCGACGCGCATCGTGAGGCCGTCACCCGGATGCTGGAAAGCCTGCAAGAGCAGGTCTGGCAGGCGGTCTCCGAATCGCGCGACATCGATTCCGGTGCGCTCGATGCGCTGGCCGACCGGGCCCCGCTATTGCGCGACGACGCCGTCGCCTCCGGCCTGATCGACCGGATCGGGTTCCGCGACGAAGCATATGCGCGGATAGCTGAAATGGTTGGTATGGAAGGTGTTTCACCGGATGCCAGCGACTCAACCGATGACGAGCCGCCTCGACTCTATTTGACACGCTACGCCGGTGCGGGGCGGCCACGGCTGACCCCGCCAGTGCCGTCGGTTCCCGGACGCCGGCCCAAGCCCACGCTCGCCGTGATCGACGTCGCGGGCTCGATTGTCGATGGGCGTGGTGGGCCTCAGTTCCTGCCATTCGGCACCTCTTCGGTCGGTGGCGACACGATCGCGGCTGCACTGCGCGAGGCGGCCGCCGACGATTCGGTGTCCGCGATCGTGCTGAGGGTGGACAGTCCTGGAGGCTCGGTCACCGCGTCGGAGACCATCTGGCGCGAGGTGGTCAGGGCCCGCGAACGTGGCAAACCGGTGGTGGCGTCGATGGGTTCGGTGGCTGCCTCTGGCGGCTACTACGTAGCGATGAGCGCCGACGCGATCGTGGCCAATCCGGCCACGATCACCGGCTCGATTGGTGTTTTCACCGGGAAGCTGGTGGTGCGGGATCTGAAGGATCGGCTGGGAGTTGCCTCAGATTCCGTGCGCACCAACGCCAACGCGGACGCCTGGTCAATTGACGCGCCATTCACGCCGCAGCAGAAAGCCTATCGAGAGGCCGAGGCTGATTTGTTCTACGCGGACTTCGTGGAGCGCGTCGCCGAAGGCCGCAACCTGAGCACCGACGCCGTGGATGCCGTTGCCCGAGGGCGGATCTGGACCGGTTCGGATGCGCTGGAACGGGGCCTAGTCGACGAACTCGGTGGGCTTCGAACCGCCGTGCGCCGAGCCAAAATCCTGGCCGGCCTTGATGAAGACAGCGAGGTCCGCATCGTCAGCTATCCGGGCTCATCGCTGCTGGACATGCTGCGGCCCCGAGCGTCATCGCAACCGGCTGCCGCGTCGCTGCCAGAGGCGGTCGGTGCACTGCTAGTCCGTTCGGCTGCGGGGATCCTGGAAAACCTCGAACAGGGACTGAGCGGCGCGAACGTGCTATGGCTGGGGCAGTCGCGGTTTTAGCCGGCCGCTAACCGGGCAGGGCGCCGCTGATGAAAATGATCTCACCCAGCGGGTCGTCGTCTTCCACGGCGGGCACATCGATGCCGTTGCGCTGGAACAGTTCCGCGCGCGTCACACCCTCGGCGTCCCAGCCTTTGCCCTTGAGGTAATCGACAACGTGACTGCGCTGGCCGGTGTAAACCAGCGATCCCATGTCGATGTCTACGCCATGATCCCGGAACGTATTGGCCATCTGGCTTGTCTTGTCAAAATCGAAATCGATTATCCCGGGCACGAATTCGGTGGCGACGGTGCTGCCCGGCGCACTGAGCGCGGTGATGTTGTCGAACAACCGGTCCTGGGCCTCCGGCGGGAGGTAGATCAATAGGCCTTCGGCCAGCCACGCGGTCGGCACCGTGGTGTCCAGTCCCGCGGCCTTCAGCGCGGCCGGCCAGTCCTGGCGCAGATCGATCGGGATGGTGCGCCTGGTGGCCGCTGGCTCGGCACCGAGGCCGGCCAGGGTCGTTGTCTTGAAATCGATCACCTCCGGCTGGTCGAGCTCGTAGACCACGGTGCCCGCCGGCCAGGGTAACCGGTAGGCGCGCGAGTCCAACCCGGACGCGAGAATCACCGCTTGACGCACCCCGGCCTGGGTGGCGTCGAGGAAGTAGTCGTCGAAATACTTCGTGCGCACCGCCATCCCGTCGGTGATCGCTTGAAAGCGTGTCGGCGATACGCCTTCCACCGAGCTGAGGTCGAGATCGCCGTCCATCATCTTGGTGAACAGGTCGATTCCGACCGCGCGCACCAATGGGTCCGCGTAGGGATCGTTGATCAGACCGCGGGGATCCTTCGACGCCATGGCGCGACCGGCCGCCACCATGGTTGCGGTCGCGCCCACGCTGGACGCCAGATCCCAGTTATCGTCGTGAGCCCGTGGCATGACACGAGCCTAGTCAAACCCTACTTGAGCGTGGCGGCCACGTAGCTCATTTCACCCATTGCGGCCATAATCTCATCCTCGGGAAATTCGAACCCGTTGTGCGCGTACAGTTCCCTGGCCGACTGCGGGGTTACATCCCAGCCGTGGTCGGTGAGGTACTGGATTACGGTGCTGCGCTCGCCGTGAAAGATCAGGTCCGACATATTCAGGTCGAACCCGAGGCGGCTCCAGCGCTCGGAGAGCTGCTGCGCACGTTCGCCCGAGAAGGCGGTGGGGTCGGGGAAGTGCTCGGTGGCGACGCGGCTGCCCGGCGCACTGAGCGCGGTGATGCTGTCGAACAGCCGGTCCTGAGCTTCGGGCGGCAGGTAAACCAGCAGGCCTTCGGCAATCCATGCCGTGGGTTGGTTGACGTCGAAACCGTGCTGCCGCAGCGCGTTCGGCCAGTCGTTGCGCAGGTCGATGCCGATGGGCCGCCGATCGGCGGTCGGTGCGACGTCGAGGTCGGCCAGCGTGCGCGTCTTGAATTCGATGACCTGCGGCTGGTCGATTTCGTAGACCACCATGCCCTCGGGCCAGCCCAGTCGGTAGGCCCTGGTGTCCAGGCCGGAGGCCAGGATCACCGCTTGGCGGATCCCAGCGTCGGTGGCCCGGGTGAAGAAGTCGTCGAAGAACCGGGTGCGGACGGCAATCTGCTCATTGAGCGCCTCCCGGCGCAGGACGGCGTCATCCTCGAAGGTGACCTCTCCGTCGATCATCCGGATGAACGGGTCCAGGCCTACCGCTCGGACCAGGGGGTCGGCGAGCGGGTCGTGCAGTAATGCGTCGGGACCCTTCGAAGCCAGCGCGCGGCCTGCCGCGACCATGGTCGCAGTCGCTCCCACGCTGGACCCCGGGCCCCAGCTGTCGCCGTCTGTTCGTTTCGTTTCGGTTATCATTTGTGAGGCTCCTAGTTGGCGTTCTTGTTGAGCGTGCCGCTCGTGTAGAGCAGGTCGCCCATCCGGGCGTCCTCGCCGTCGAACGGCGGAAGCCCGTTGGCCGCGAAGAGGTCGCGGACGCTGCTGGTGGTCAAATCCCAACCGCGGTCGGACAAATAGGATGCCGCTTCGTTGCGGTCGCCTAGGTAGACGAGGCCGGTCATGTCGAGTTCGAAACCGTGTGCACGCCAGCGCTCGGAGATGTGTTGCATGCGCTCCGTCATCTTTTCCACCTCGCCGGGCTCGAGATTGCGCGAGCTTTCGGTGGCTAACCGGCTGCCCGGCGCGCTGAGCTCGGTGATGGTATCGAGCAGGCGGTCCTGAGCCTCTGGCGGCAGATAGCCGAGCAGTCCCTCCGCGCTCCACGCGGTCGGCTGGCTCGGGTCGAATCCCGCGGTCCGCAGTGCGGTGGGCCAATCGTTGCGCAGGTCGATGGCGACCACGCGCCGCTCGGCGGTGGGCTCGGCGCCCAGCTCGGCGAGGGTGCGGGTCTTGAATTCGATGACCTGCGGCTGGTCGATCTCATAGACCACCGTTTGGGTGGGCCATGCCAGGCGGTAGGCGCGGGAATCCAGCCCCGAGGCCAGGATCACCACCTGCTTGATGCCGGCTTTCGTCGCGTCCAGGAAGAACTCATCGAAGAACTTGGTGCGCACGGCCATGTTGTCGGCCATCCGGGACATGGCCCCGGTGGATCCTGCGTTGCCGTCCTGCGCGCCCACTTGGACTGCCTGGTCATTCAGCTCAGCAGGGTCCAGCTCGCCGCTGGCCAGCCGGGTGAGCAGGTCCACGCCCACGGCGCGCACCAGTGGCTCCGCGAACGGGTCGTCGATCAGTGGCCGCTCTTCGCGGGTGGCCATCGCGCGGGCCGCGGCGACCATGGTCGCGGTCACCCCGACGCTGGACGCCAGGTCCCAGGTGTCGCCCTCATACCTAGTGGTGGAAGTCATTTTCTTGCCCCCTATCGAATGTACTTAGCCTAGCTTAGCACATTACTTAGTCAATATAAGCAACCTGCCGCCACTGTACGCCGGTGCCGGCATGCGGCAACCTTGACAGCGAGCTGCTCCCCAATTAACACGCCGGAACACAGCGGGCAGTGGACACCACAAGCACAAACTCGACGCACTCACCCCCAATGCCTACAGCCCGGGTCCGCCGCACAACCTAACTCTCTGATCGAGGAGATCGACGGACAGCGCAAGCACGCGATCGTCCACTACCTCGACCTGATAGAGGCCGGCCGGGTCGACCTGAGTCCGATACTCACCCACGCCTTCGGGCTGGATCGTTGGCGGGACGCCTTCCTTGCGATTGCCAACCAGGGCGAGAGCGGCGCTGTCAAAGTTGCGATCGACCAGCGCTAGGCGGGCCGGGTGGCACGGTAGTAGGTGAGCCGGCCGACGAAGCGTTGACGATGCGTGGTCACCTCGGCGCAGTCGAAGCCGGCCGCACGCAGCAGCTCCGGAATCGCATCGCCCAGGTTGCCCGCCGCCAGCGGGCTGTGCATGGTGAGCCGGGCCGATAAGCCGTCGTCAGCGGTCATCCTGCCGCCCATATCGACCACGTGCAGCCGCCCGCCGGGACGCAGGACGCGAAACACCTCCGCCGCCGCGGCCGGTTTGGCGTCGCTGTCCAGGTGGTGCAACATCATCGACGACAGGACGCGATCGAATTCGCCGTCTGTGTAGGGCAGCCGCTCTGCGTAGCCGCGTTCGAAGCGGATTCCGGTCATTCGCCTTGCCTTTCGCTGTGCGCGGTGCAGCGCGACTGGGTCGGGGTCGGATCCGATCACCGAGATCGAGGGATAAGCGCGCTTGGCGCGGACGCTGAGATTGCCGGTTCCGCAGCCGATTTCCAGGACGTGCTGGTCGGCGGCGAGTTCGGACTGGCGGATGAGCCTGTCATGGACGCGGTTGAAGCCGGCCAGCCGGGTCAACAGGTCGTAGCCGGGAAGCAGCGCGTCGCGGCCCGCGGCTGGGATGTAGTCATGTGGATGATGTTTAATCATGAACTCCATGCTGCACCGTTATTATGTTGGATATTTGGGCGATCATAATAAAAGCTAGGATTATCTTTAGCGAAGTGACATGACGCAGCTTGCTCGGGTGATCAGCCATCGCAACGGCGTGCCCATCTACCAATACCGGACGGGTCCGGACACCTCTCCCGTGTCGGTGCACCGTTGCGGACGCGACGATGTGGGCGGACTCGGTCGTCATATTCACGACTTCCCGGCTCTCTGGTACATCCCCTCAGCGGGCCGGGTGTACGTCATGGCCGCCGGTCAGGTGCTCGACCCGGGGCAGCTGGACGAGCTGGATGACGGGGTCACGGTGTTTTTTGATCCTGTTGCGCTCGGTGAGGATGCACGATCACCGTGGCCCGCCTGGCGCGGGCACCCGTTGCTCTTTCCGTTCCTGCACGGGCACCCGGGCGGCATGCTGCGCCTGGACGTCCCTGCGGAGCGACGATCGGCCTGGGCCAACGCGATCCGGTCAATCGAAACCGAGCTGACCGCGGGCCGGGAGGGCTACCGACAGGCCGCCCTGGCGCACCTGACGCTGCTGCTGATCGAGCTCGCCCGCCTGGCCCGCGACGTCGTCGCCGACTTAAGGCGCAGCGGTGAGCCATTGCTGGCCGAGGTGTTCGCGGTGATCGAACGCCGTCTCGGCGAGCCGCTGTCGTTGCGAGACGTGGCACGCGAACTCGGCATGACGCCGGCACACCTGACCACGGTCGTGCGCCGCCGGACCGGACGCGCCGTGGGGGAGTGGATCATCGAACGCCGGATGGCCGAAGCACGGGCGTTGCTGGCCGAAACGGACCTACCGATCGCGGAGGTCGCCAGGCGGGTGGGGATGCACGATGCCGGATATTTCAGCAGGCTGTTCGGCCGGACGCACGGCACCTCACCCCGCAACTGGCGCAATCGGCCGGCCCCGGGCTAGACGCCATCGCTCAGGGCGGTTCGATGTCTAGCCAGTCGTCAACGTCGAACTGGTCCGCGACGGCGCGCAGCGTCGCACCGCCGTGGCCGGGATAGTGCGCGGGTATGACCGCCGCCCCAGTTTGTGCGGCCTCGGTGAAGATACGGCGGCGGGTGGCGGTGGCGGCGTCGGCATCGATGTCGAAAGCGCAGGGTTCGTCGGGGCGACGCAGCTGCAGCGGGCTGTGAGTGAGATCGCCGACGAAGACGGCTGGTTGACCCGCGTCCAGCCACAAGACCGAGGAGCCCGGTGTGTGTCCGGGGGCAGGCAGCAGTCGAAGCGACTCGCTGATCTGGTAACCGTCCGACCATCCAACGAGCTGTCCGGCCGCCTCGATGGGCGACACGCTATCGGCGAACACCAACTGGTCACCGCGCTGCTGGGCCGCCTCCTCCTCGGTGCGTGGCGATCGACTCGCTGCCGGTCCGTCCGGCTGAAAGTGGCGGTAGTCGGCGACGGGCACCAGATACCGCGCGTTGGGAAACGTCGGCACCCAGGCGCCGTTGTGCAACATGGTGTTCCATCCGACGTGGTCGGAGTGGATGTGGGTGTTGACCACTACGTCCACGTCATCGCGATCCAGGACGGGCGAGCCCGCCGACCGCAGCGCGTTCAGGTACCCGGTGTTCAGGTGATCCAGCGGCGGCATGTGCGGACGCTCGCGATCGTTGCCGACGCCGGTGTCGACGACGACCGTCAGCCCGTCGACCGCTATGACCCAGCTTTGGACCGCGATGTGCCATTCGTCGGTCTCGGGGTCGTAGAAATCCGGCACCAGCAAGTCGGTGTTGTCCCGCCACCCCGACGGCGGCGTCCGGGGGAAAAATTTGGTTCCCAGGCTGAACTGGAACTCCACCACACGGGCCACGCTCGCGCGGCCAATCCGAACCCGGTCCATCACCGTGGTCCCACTACATCGGATTGGTGCGCAGATAGCTGTAGACGCCGGCGAAATTCCGGTTCACCTCGTCGGGAATCGGGACCGGACCACCGAGCGCGCGGGCGCCCCAGACGATCTGGGCGGTGCGTTCGACCAATGCGGTGATGTGCAGCGCCTTGTCCGGGCGGGGCCCGACGGCGACCAGGCCATGGTTGGCGATCAGGGCGGCGCCGCGGTCTTGCAGCGCCTTGACCGCATTGGCCCCGACGTCTGGTGTGCCGGACGCGGCGTAGTCGGCGCACCGAATCTCGCCGCCGCAGTAAACGGCGAATTCGTCGATGCAGGCCGGAATCGGCTGATGCGCGATGGCGAACATGGTCGCCCACACGGGATGGCTGTGGATGACGCTGCCGATGTCGTCGAACGCCTCGTAACAGGCCAGATGCAGGTGCATCTCCGACGACGGGTGCCGTCCGTCCCTGGCGTGCTGGACAGCGCCTACGGAGTCGACCAGCACCAGGTCGTCGAGCGCCATCTCGGCGTAGTCGATCGACGACGGTGTGATGACGATGTTGCCATCGGAGCGGCGCGCCGAGATGTTGCCGGCCGTTCCCTCGACCAGGCCGCGGCGCAACATGTCCTTGGCCGCTGCCAGCACCGCGGACTCGGGGTTGTCAACGAAATTCATGAGCCGAGTACCTCCGGGTTGACCATGTGGGCGGGTGTGTTCCCGCTCAGCAGCGCTTCCAGGTCGTCGGCCACCATCTGCGCCTGCCGGGCCTCAGTGTTCCACGTCGCCCCGCCGATATGCGGGGTCAGCACCACATTGGGCATGCCCGTCAGCGGATGATCGGTGGCCAGCCATTCACCGGCGAAATGATCCAGCCCCGCGGCGGCCACCTTGCCGGCGCGCAGGGCGTCGACGAGTGCGTCGGTGTCGTGCAGCTGGGCCCGCGCGGTGTTGAGGTAGACAACGCCGTCGCGCATGGCAGCGAATTGTTCGGCGCCGATCATCCCGGTGGTGCCGGCGGTGACCGGCGCGTGCATGGAGATCACATCGGCCTCGGCCAGCAGCTCGTCGAGGCCGTGGCGGGCTTCGTCGTTGTACGGATCGTGCGCGATGACCCGCAGGCCCAGCCCGGACAACCGCCATTGCAGGGCTCGGCCGACGGCGCCGAGGCCCACCAGCCCGGCGGTGAGCCCCGCGATTTCGGCGCCCCGGAACCGCTGGTAGGGAATGCTGCCGTCACGAAACATGTGGCCGCCGCGCACATCGGCGTCTGCGGTCACCAGGTGCCGGGTGGCCGCCAGCAACAAGGCCACCGCCATCTCGGCGACCGCGTCGGCGTTGCGAGCCGGAGTGTTCAGCACCGGGATGCCGGCCGCGGTGGCCCCGGGGACGTCGACGTTGTTGGGGTCGCCGCGGGTGGACGCGATCGCACGCAACCCCAGGTCGAACACCGGGCCGCGCACCGAGTCGCTCTCCACCACAACCACATCGGCGGCCTCGGCGCTGATCCGGTCGGCCAGCTGCTCAGGCGTGTAGATCCGCAGCGGGGTCGCGTCTATCCAGGGGTCGTAGATCACGTCGGCCAGCAGCCGAAGTTTGGTGAACCCCGGCCCTCTGAGTGGGGCGGTCACCAAGGCGCGCGGTCTTGAGGTCACGAGTCCCAATGCTGGCGTACGGTGACGCCAGTGTCACGTAGCGGCGTCACAATCGGGATCGATATCGGCACCACCGCCGTCAAAGCGGTGGCCGCCGACGAGGACGGCCAGGTGACGGCGCGGGTGCGGATTCCGCACCGGCTGCGGGTGCCGGCACCCGACCAGCTCGAGCACGACGCCGACGAGGCATGGCGGCGAGGTCCAGTGGCGGCCCTGGACCAACTGGCCTTTCCTGATGCAGGTGCGGTGGCCGTTTCGGCGATGGTGCCATCGCTGACCGCAGTCGATTCTGCGGGCAGGCCCATCACCGCGGGCCTGCTGTACGGCGACGCCAGAGGCCGGATGCCCGGCGCTGCGGGGGAACCGGCCCAGCCCCTCCCGGCAATGGGCGAGGCTGCCGGGTTTCTGCGCTGGACCACTGCCGAGGCGCCCGACGCGGCCGGCTACTGGCCGGCGGCCGCGGTTGCCACCCACGCTCTGGCCGGCGAGGCGGTGATCGACTCCGCCACTGCCATCACGGCCTTTCCCCTCTTCGATGGGAACGGCTGGAACCCAGCGCAGTGCGCCGATCGCGGTGCGACCGTCGAGCAAATGCCGCGAGTGGACACGATCGGGGCGGCCGCCGGGCAAGTGCAGGGGACCGGGGCGACGTTGGCGGTCGGAGCCATCGACGCCGTATGCGAGCAGATCGTGGCCGGCGCGGACCGCGATGGCGACGTGCTGGTGATGTGTGGCACCACCCTGATCGTGTGGATCACCATCCCGGAATACCGCCAGGTGCCGGGTCTGTGGACGATTCCGCATACCGCTACCGGGAAGTTCCAGATTGGCGGAGCCAGCAACGCCGGCGGTTTGTTCCTCGGCTGGGTGGATCGCGTCCTCGCACCCGGTGACGCGGCCGCCGATCTCGCAAACGTCGATCCGCGCCGAGTGCCGGTGTGGTCGCCCTACATTCGCGGCGAGCGCGCACCCTTTCACGACCCGGACCGTCGCGGCGCCCTTGCTGCGCTGGATCTGACTCATGACGCCGCGTCGCTGCGGCGTGCCGCCTACGAGGCGTCGGGCTTTGTCGTTCGCCACCTCATCGAACTGAGCGGAATGCCGGTGGCGCGCATCGTGGCCTCGGGCGGCGGCACCCGGGTCCAGCCCTGGATGCAGGCAATGGCCGACGCCACCGGCCGACCGGTCGAGGTGTCCGGGGTGGCCGAGGGGGCGGCGCTGGGTGCCGCTTTCCTGGGCCGGTTGGCGACCGGTCTGGAATCGACGATTGCCGACGCCTCGCGCTGGGGCTCGACCGAGCGCGTCGTCGAACCTCAAGCCGCCTGGGCGGAGGCAGTCGTGGATCGCTACGGGCGGTTCTTGGAGCTGGGAGATCGGCTTTCGCATCCGGTGTAGCGAGATCGGCGTGAAGTTCGTGGTGCGAAGTTCTAGGCTTGTGCAATGACCGACCACGACCGAAAAGCTGCCCGCCGCGAGATTGCCGACGCCCTGTTGAAAGCCCTGGAGCGCCGACATGAGGTGGCCGACGTGGTGGTGGAATCCGAGAACAAGGCCACCGCCGTCGAGGCGATCGTCCAGTTGCTTGACACGTCGCATCTGGCGGCCGAAGCCGTGATGAGCATGTCGTTCGATCGGCTCACCATCGATTCGCGTAAACAGATCCTTGCCGAATTGGAGGACCTGAACAAACAGCTGAGCTTCACCGTCGGCGAGCGTCCGGCAAGCTCAGGCGACACCCTGGAGCTGCTGCCCTTCTCCGCTGACGAGGACCGCGACGTCTTCGCCACGCGGACCTCGGATATGGGTGCCGCTGGTGACGGATCCGGCGGACCGGCAGGCAGTCTCGACGACGAAATCGGTGCGGCGCTGGCGCGTGTCGACGACGAAGAGGCCGCCTGGTTCGTGGCCGTCGATTCAGGCGAGAAGGTCGGGATGGTGTTCGGCGAGCTCGTCAACGGCGAGGTGGACGTGCGGATCTGGATTCATCCCGATCACCGAAAGAAGGGCTACGGGACCGCCGCGCTGCGCAAGTCGCGGTCGGAGATGGCGTGGTGCTTCCCGGCCGTGCCGATGGTTGTCAGGTCGCCGGGTGTGGAACCCGCCTAATCGCGAAGTCGTCGAAGTAGCGCGTGCGCACGGTCATCATGTCGACCATTCGCCGCAGATTGAATTCCGCGTCGGGATCGGCGTCGGCGGCGAGACCGCCGGTCTCGTCGGTGATCTCGCCGTCGAGTACACGGATGAAGAATTCCTTACCCACCGCACGAACCAGCGGATCGGCAAGTGGATCATCAATGAGCGCATTGGGTTGCTTGCTGGCCAGCGCGCGGCAGGCTGCTACCCACGTTGCGGTCGCGCCTACGCTCGACGCCAGGTCCCAGGTGTCCTGGTCTGCGCGCGTCATGCTCTATCTCCGCGTACATCCCCTGATTTCAAGACGGCGGATAAGTATTTGATGTCCCCGAAGGCCGTGTCGGGCTCTTCGGGGAATTCGAAGCCGTTGTCCGCGTAGAGCTCTGGTGTGCTGCGCACCGTCGTCTGCCAGCCCCGATCGGACAGATAGGTTGCAGCGTCGTTGCGTTCGCCCTCGTAGACCAGCTCGGACCAGTTGAGATTCAACCCCATCCGGCGCCAGCGGTCGCTGATCTCACCGTGGCGCTTGTTCTTTTCGACGCGGTCGCGGATATCCGGGACGTACCCGGTACCCACCCGGCTGCCGGCGGCGCTGAGCGAGGTGATGTTGTCGAACAGGCGGTCTTGTGCGTCCGGCGGCAGGTAGCCCAGCAGGCCTTCGGCGATCCAGGCCGTTGGCTGGCCCTGGTCGAATCCGCTGTCGCGCAGCGCGGCCGGCCAGTCGTCGCGAAGGTCGATGCCCACGGCCTTGCGGCCGGCGGTGGGCTCGGCGCCCAGATCGGCCAGGGTGCGGGTCTTGAACTCGATCACCTGCGGCTGGTCGATCTCGTAGACCACCGTCCCGGCGGGCCATTGCAGCCGGTAGGCACGGGTGTCCAGCCCGGAGGCCAGGATCACGGCCTGGCGCACACCGGCTTCGGCCGCGCTAAGGAAGAACGAGTCGAAGAACCGGGTGCGGACCGCCATGCCTTCGCTCAGTCGCTGAGGCGTGAAGGAGGGATCCTCCTCGGCGACCTCGATCTCGCCGTTCATCATCCGGATGAAGGCCTCCACGCCGACGGCATTCACCAGCGGCTCGGCGAAGGGATCGTCGATCAACGGGTTCGGGCCCTTGGACGCCATTGCCCGCCGGGCTGCCACCGCGGTGGCGGTGGCCCCCACGCTCGACGCCAGGTCCCAGCTGTCCCCGTCGTGCCGGATGGTGCCGGCGCTTGCGCTGTCTGTCATGAAGGGTCCCCCTATTTCAACGTTGCGTTGAGGCTGATGATGTTGCGAAGCTGCGACGTCTCGTCTTCGGGGAAGGCGAGGCCGTAATCGGCGAAGAGCTCTCGCCGCGGTCGGCTGCCCACTTGCCAGCCTCGAGCGGTCAGGTAGTCGACGACATTGCTGCGCTCGCCGTCGAAGAACAGCCCCGACAGGTCGATGTCGCAGCCGATGTTGGCCCACCGCTCGTTGAACTGCTGCGCGCGCTCGGTCATGGTCGGGCCGGCGTCGTCGCCGTGATATTCGGTGGCCAGCCTGCTGCCCGGCGCGGACAGCGCGCTGATGTTGTCGAAGAGCCGGTCCTGGGCTTCCGGCGGGAGGTACATGAGCAGGCCTTCGGCGCTCCAGGAGGTTGGTTGCGTCACGTCGAATCCAGCCTGGCGCAGGGCGGCCGGCCAGTCGTCCCGCAGGTCGATGCTGACGGTTCGGCGCACAGCCGTGGGAGTGGCGTCGAGGTTTGACATCGCGGTGGTCTTGAAGTCGACGACCTGGGGCTGATCGACCTCGTAGACCACGCTCGTGGGTGGCCAGGCCAGGCGGTACGCCCGGGCGTCGAGGCCGGCAGCCAGGATTACCGCCTGGTGAACCCCGTCGCGGGCGGCGTTCAGAAAGAAGTCGTCGAAGAAGCGGGTGCGCACCGCGATCGAATCTGTCTCCAGCTGCAGGTCGCGTTCGCCGTCGGCCACGTCGGACAAGGTGATTTCGCCGTCGACCAGGCGGGTGAAGAAGTCCAGCCCAACCGCTCGCACCAATCGCTCCGCGTACGGGTCATTGATGATCGCGTTGCTCTCCTGGCTGGCCAGCGCGCGGGCAGCGGCGACCATCGTTGCCGTGGCACCGACGCTAGAGGCCAGGTCCCAGCTGTCTTGATCAGTGCGTGTCATGGAGTCAGCCTCCGGTCCTAGGTTTCGTTACTTAGCTTTCGTTACTTAGCTTTCGATACTTAGCAAATATAATGAACTAACAGAAATATACGCCTCTCGGCTGACGGCTTCCTGCAGGTTCACTGGCTGTTCCCGAAGGGGACATTTGGGCCAGTTCCAGGCGCTCTGGGCGCGCCTAGATGGCGGCAGTTAAGAACCTGTCCAGACCAGCTGTTAGTCTCGTACACGGTCTGACGCGCGACGCCGGACGTCCTGCCTGCGGGACTTGGGCGCGTGACGCAGGATGACCCAGGAATGATCCAGTCGGCCAGACAGCCCGGTTGGAAGACCGCGACCAGAGTTCGGCTGCGCAGGAGGAAGAGTGCTTTCGGCTTTCATCTCATCGCTGCGGTCAGCCGACCTGAGACGGAAGATCCTCTTCACGCTNNGAAGCCGGACAGATCTATTCGCTGATCAACTTGTTCTCCGGTGGCGCGCTGCTGAAGCTGACGGTGTTCGCGGTGGGGGTGATGCCGTACATCACCGCCAGCATCATCGTGCAGCTTCTCACCGTCGTCATCCCGCGCTTTGAGGAACTGCGCAAAGAGGGTCAAGCAGGCCAAGCGAAAATGACGCAGTACACCCGCTATCTGGCGATCGCGCTTGCCGTCCTGCAGGCCACCAGCATCGTGGCACTGGCGGCAAACGGAGGCCTGCTGCAGGGCTGCTCGCTGGACATCATCGCCGACCAAAGCATCTTCACGTTGGTTGTCATCGTGCTGGTCATGACAGCCGGCGCGGCGCTGGTGATGTGGATGGGCGAGCTGATCACCGAGCGGGGCATCGGCAACGGCATGTCGATGCTGATCTTCGTCGGCATCGCTGCTCGCATTCCTGCTGAAGGAAGATCCATCCTGGACAGCCGCGGCGGGGTCATTTTCGCCGCCGTCTGCGTGGCCGCGCTGGCCATCGTCGTCGGCGTGGTGTTCGTCGAGCAGGGCCAGCGCCGAATCCCGGTGCAATACGCCAAGCGCATGGTGGGCCGGCGGATGTACGGCGGAACCTCCACGTACCTGCCGTTGAAGGTCAACCAGGCCGGCGTTATCCCGGTCATCTTCGCGTCGTCGCTGATCTACATTCCCCACCTGATCACGCAGCTGATTCGAAGTGGCAGCGGCGGCGTGGGCAACAGCTGGTGGGACAAGGTCGTCGGTACCTATCTGTCCGACCCGAGCGACCCCGTGTATATCGGCATCTACTTCGGTCTCATCATCTTCTTCACGTACTTCTATGTGTCGATCACGTTCAATCCCGACGAGCGTGCCGACGAGATGAAGAAGTTCGGCGGCTTCATTCCCGGAATTCGGCCGGGAAAACCGACCGCCGACTATTTGCGTTACGTGCTGAGCAGGATCACGCTGCCGGGCTCGATTTACCTGGGCGCGATCGCGGTACTGCCCAATCTGTTCCTCCAGGGCAACGGTGGAACGGTCCAGAATTTGCCATTTGGTGGCACAGCGGTTCTGATCATGATCGGCGTCGGTTTGGATACGGTCAAACAAATCGAGAGTCAGCTCATGCAGCGCAACTACGAAGGGTTCCTCAAGTGAGACTCGTTTTGCTTGGACCGCCTGGAGCGGGTAAAGGTACACAGGCCGAAAAGCTCGCCGAAAAGCTTGGGATCCCACAGATCTCCACCGGTGAGCTGTTCCGGCACAACATCGGCAACGGCACCAAACTCGGCCTGGAAGCCAAGCGCTATCTGGACGCCGGTGACTTGGTGCCCTCGGAGCTCACCAACCAGCTCGTCGACGACCGTCTGGATGATCCGGACGTGGCCGGCGGCTTCATCCTGGACGGATATCCGCGCGCGGTCGAGCAGGCCAAGGCGTTGCACCAAATGCTCGATCGCCGGGGTCTCGACCTCGATGCGGTCGTCGAGTTCCGGGTGTCGGAAGACTTGTTGTTCGACCGGCTCAAAGGGCGTGGCCGCGCGGATGACACCGACGACGTGATCCGCAACCGGATGAAGGTCTACCGCGACGAGACAGCCCCGCTGCTGGACTACTACAGCGACGAATTGAAGACCGTGGACGCCGTCGGCACTGTGGATGAGGTCTTCGCTCGCGCGCTGAAGGTCCTGGGCAAGTAGTCATGAGCGCGCTGGCGCGCCTGCGGAGTCGCAGGGTAGTTCCGCAGCGCAGCCCCGGCGAACTCGACGCGATGGGCGCCGCCGGCGCGGTAGTCGCGGCCGCTCTGCAAGCGGTCCACGCGGCTGCGGTCTCTGGGGTGTCGACCTTGAGCCTGGATCAAGTCGCCGAATCGGTGATCCGCGACGCCGGCGCCACGCCGTCGTTTCTGGGCTACCACGGTTACCCGGCGTCCATCTGCTCATCGATCAACGACCGGGTTGTTCATGGCATCCCGTCCGCCGCGGAAATACTGGCACCCGGGGACCTGGTTTCCATCGATTGCGGCGCAGTGCTTGCGGGCTGGCACGGCGATGCGGCGATCACCTTCGGGATCGGCGCCCTGGACCCTGCCGACGAAGCGCTTTCCGCGGCCACCAGGGAATCGCTGGAAGCCGGAATCGCTGCGATGATCAGCGGCAATCGGTTGACAGACGTCTCCCATGCGATCGAGCAGGGCACGCGGGCGGCCCAGGCCCGCTACGGGCGCGACTTCGGGATCGTGGATGGCTACGGTGGCCATGGCATCGGGCGCCAGATGCACATGGATCCGTTCCTGCCCAACGAGGGTGCTCCGGGGCGAGGCCCGGTACTGGCTCCCGGTTCGGTCCTGGCCATCGAACCGATGCTGACGCTCGGAACTGGTAAGACGTGCGTGCTCGACGACGACTGGACGGTCACCACCACCGACGGGTCACGTGCGGCGCACTGGGAGCACACCGTCGCGGTAACTGAGAGCGGCCCCCGCATCCTGACGCTTGCCTGAACTTAAACCTGATCGCGTGGCTCTGGGCCCAGGGCAGACCGGCTCTTATCGGGATTGCCGCGGCGCCGGTGAACTAAACACCTGCTGAACTCGTGTCAGTAGGCGGAGGTGATCAAGTGGCACGTTTGGCCAGCACGGCAGTTGCCGAAACAGCTCTGATGAAAGCGCTCTACGACGAGCATGCCAGCGTTTTGTGGCGTTATGCGCTCCGGCTGACCGGCGACGCCAGCCACGCCGAGGATGTCGTCCAGGAAACTCTGTTACGGGCATGGCAACGTCCGGAAGTCATCGGCGACACAGAGCGGTCGGCGCGTGCATGGTTGTTCACTGTCGCTCGCAACATGATTATCGACGATCGACGCAGCGCAAGGTACCGGAATGTGGTCGCTTCGACCGACGTGGAGGGCGCACCTGAGCAGTCCACACCGGACGAGGTGAACGCGGCGCTGGACCGGTTGCTGATGGCCGACGCGATGGCCCAGCTATCCGCCGAGCATCGGGCCGTGGTCGAGCGGTCTTACTACCGCGGCTGGACGACTGCGCAGATTGCTGCAGACCTAGAGATTGCCGAAGGAACAGTGAAGTCGCGACTACACTATGCGCTGCGGGCGCTGCGACTCACTTTGCAGGAACTCGGAGTTACCCGATGACGACGCTGGGATTTATTCGCCAGCCCCCCGGGGGAGGTCATCGGCTCCGAATACTTGGAGGTGACAGGAGATGGATGAAATGAGGACACCGCTACAAGGCATCGGCCCACCCGGTGACAACGATGTATTTGGACAGACTATGGATGACAACCACCACTACGCGATGTGGGATGCCGCATACGTTTTGGGGTCGCTGTCCGCTGCCGAGCGCCGCGAATTCGAGTCGCACCTGGCCTATTGCCCGGATTGCCGGGAGGGCGTCGCCGAGCTCAGTGGTATGCCGGCCCTGCTTTCGCAGCTTGACCCTGCAGAGGTGGCCGCAATCGACGCTGCCGGCCTGGCAGCGGGGAGCGGATCGGCGATACCGGAGATCTCTCCGGAGTTGTTGCCGATGTTGCTGGGGACGGTACGCTTCCGGCGCCGCCGTACCCGCGTTGCGACCTGGGTGGCCTCGGGCGCCGCGGCCATGGTTCTGGGGATCGGCGTGTTTGTTGGTGTGCAAGGTCATTCCTCGACGGCTCCGCCGCAGGTGACCGCGTCCGCGCAGCAGATGACACAAGTCGGGACGCACCTGCTGGCGTCCTCGGTGGCGCTGACCAGTCAGCACTGGGGCACGTTCATCGACCTGAAGTGTGTCTGCCTGGCACCGGCCAACGCGCACCATGACACGCTTGCAATGGTCGTGGTGGGTCGCGACGGCAGCCAAACCCGTCTGGCAACCTGGGTGGCCGAGCCCGGCCACACTGCGACGCCCGCGGGCAGCATCTCGACTCCGGTCGACCAGATCGCCGCCGTGCAGGTCGTCTCCGCTGACAGCGGCCAGGTGCTGCTGCAGCGGGCGTTGTAGAAGCTCGCGGGGTAAATCCTCAGCCTTGCCGCACAAGTGGCGAGGCCGAGGATTTTTTGCGACGGTTTAAGGGAGCCCGAGATGGGCTATTCGCAGCTATGTCAACCTGATCGCTCGCCGAAGGCGGTGGCCTGGTGAACCGAAGGCTCGCCTAACTCGTGTAATAGGCGTCGTCACTATCAAAGGTGAAAAAGATGCCCAGCAAGCACACTCGGCAACAACGGGTGGTCGACCACATCGTCGAACGCCTCGCGACACTTGGAGTCGGCCACATCTTCGGAGTGGACGGCGCCAACATCGAGGATCTCTACGACGCGGCGCACTTCCAGCCCGCAATCACCGCGGTGCTGGCCAAGCACGAGTTCTCTGCCGCCGCGATGGCCGACGGATACAGCCGCAGCGGGGCCGGGCTGGGTGTGGTGGTGGCGACCTCGGGTGGCGGCGCGCTCAATCTAGTCGCGGGCCTGGGAGAGTCGCTGACAAGCCGTGTTCCGGTGTTGGCGTTGATCGGCCAAACCGCCACGACGATGGACGGCCGTGGAAGCTTTCAGGACACCAGCGGTCGCAACGGATCGCTGGACGCCGAGGCAGTGTTTTCCGCCGTGTCGCTGTCGTGTGAACGGGTGCTCGCGCCCGCCGACATCGTTGCGGCGTTGTCTCGGGCCATTTCCGCCGCGCGTCGCGGCGGCCCGGCGGTGTTATTGCTGCCCAAAGACATTCAGCAGGGAATGGTAGACGTAATGCCGCACTGGGGCAGTCCGAATGGGCAGCCGCAAGAACAGCGACCCATTGGGAACCCGCATCCCATCGTGCAGACACTGCGCAACGCGAACGGGCCGGTCACCATCATCGTGGGCGAGCAGGTGGCCCGCGACGATGCCCGGACCGAGCTCGAACAGTTAAGGGCCGTGTTGCGCGCCCGGGTGGCCACCGTCCCCGACGCTAAGGATGTGGCCGGCATACCCGGTTTCGGCTCTTCGTCGGCGCTCGGAGTGACCGGGGTGATGGGCCACCCCGGTGTGGTCGAAGCGGCGGCCGCCAGCGCCGTGTGCCTGGTGGTCGGCACTCGCCTGTCGGTCACCGCGCGCACCGGCCTCGATGAAGTGCTCTCGGCGGTGCGAACCGTCTCAATCGGGTCGGCGCCGCCCTACTTTCCTTGCACCCACGTGCACACCGATGACCTGCGTGGCTCGCTGCAAATGCTGACCGACGCGCTGTCGGGACCCGGGCGGCCGATCGGCGTGCGGGTACCGGATCTGGTCCGGCGCACCGAACTGACGCCCCCGCCCTGCGCGGAGGAAGGAGTGCGCTACCGAGACGCGATGGCGGTGCTCGACGGTGTCCTGCCCGACGGGACCGACATCGTTGTCGACGCCGGCAACACCGGTGCGGCGGCGATCCACTACCTCCCGGTGCGCCGGGGCGGCAGATTTGCGGTTGCGCTCGGCATGGGTGGCATGGGCTACAGCTTCGGTGCCGGCATCGGGATGGCCTTCGGGCGTTCCAATAGCGGCCGGCCGGCCGGCCGCACCGCGGTGATCGCGGGGGACGGAGCGTTCTTCATGCACGGCATGGAGGTGCACACCGCCGTGCACTACCGACTTCCGATGACCTTCGTGTTGTTCAACAACAACGCCCACGGGATGTGCGTCACCCGTGAGCAGCTTTTCTATGACGACCTGTACAGCTACAACCGATTCCGTCCCAGCCGCCTGGGTGCCGGTCTGGCAGCCATGCTTCCGGGGCTGGCATCCATCGACGTCACAGATCTCGACGGGTTTGCCGCGGCTATGCGCGCGGCGCTGGATGTCGATGGCCCGGCCGTGGTCAGTGTCGAGTGCGCGGCCGATGAAATCCCGCCGTTCGCTCCGTTTCTTGTTCAACTGTCTAAAACAACTGCCAGAGAAGAGATTCCAACCGTGAAGAAGGAGCGAACCGATGTCGCTGCCAGCGCTTGACGATATCCGCGCTCACCATTCCGCTCAGACCGGGACCGACGAACCTATCGACGGTCTGACCCGCATTGAAACCAGCCCCCGGGAGAAGGCCACCCCTGTCATCATGGACATGATGAGGTCGGTCTACCCGCACGACCAGGTGTTCGGCCAATATTGCACCGTCAATGAATACATCGACTGCCCTCCCGACGAGTTGTACGAGTATCTTTCTGACACCCGCAGTCTCGAGGAGTGGACGTACAGCCTGCGTGGTTTCATGCCCACCGATGAGCCGGGCCTGTGGCTGGCCTACGACCGACTCGGTTCGGAGACCGAGATCTACACCCGGACCGTTGCCAATGAGCAGGCTCGCACGGTCGACTACCACTGCGCATGGGACCAGGGCAAGCACCTGTGGATGATTTACCTGATGCGCGTCGTCGACGCCCAGGTCGTCTTCGACAAGCCGGGTTCGGTTGTGCTGTGGACCAATTGTCATCACCCGTTCTACGACAGCAACCCGTATCCGGAAGCTGCACCGCCGGAACGTCCTGTCTGGGTCGGCGACTTCTGGGACATGTTCGGAGCCGGCCATCTACTGGAAATGAAGAACCTCAAGGCAATCGCCGAGTACCGCCACCACAATGGCCTGTCGGTGACTCCGGCATGGATGAGATGAGGAGATCATGAGCCAGCCAACCGTCAGTCTGATCGACGTTTCCACTTATCTGCCCGGCGAGCCGATCGGCGCGGAGTACTACGCGCAGTTCGCCGAGTCCGACGACCTGCGTGACAACTTGATGTTCCGCGCGCCCAAGTTCCGCCATCACGTCGGGCCCGACGAGACCGCGATCGACATGATCGAGCGTGCGGCGCAGGGTTTGATCGAACGCCACGGCTACGACGTCATCGCAGGCGCTGACGTACTGATCACGCACACCCAGGCGCCCGACGTACCGTTCTACGGCGCGGGCGGGGGAATCGCGCATCGCCTGGGCATGAAGCCGTCCTGGGTGCTCGACCTGCACAACGGCGGCTGCGCCGCATTCGTGTTGGCACTCAACGTGGCTCGCAAACTGCTGTCGTCGGGCTCAGGGCAGACCGCGCTCATCGCCGTAGTGCAAAACGCCGCCGGGCAAGTCTTCGATCAGCCAACGATCCGCCGTAAGGCACAGTCCGCGGTGCCCGGAGACGGCGCCGCGGTGGGGCTGGTGACGCTATCCGACCAGTCGCCCATTCTTGATATCGAGTGCCGCACCTACGGTGAGTACGCCGGCGAAATGACGCTGGAGGTCGATCCGCCCCGCAAGTGGTGGCAAGCGGGGCCTGGTGAGGGCTCCATCGGCTTCACCGAGAGCAAGATCACCAAGGTGCTGGCCCGCGGCAACCGGCAGGTCCCCGAGGTGACGCTGGCGGTGTGCGACCGAATCGGCCTGCCCGCCAAAGACATCGATCTGCTGGTCACCAACCAGCCGAACCGGGCGTTCCTGCGCAACTGGCGTGACGCCCTGGAATTGCCCAAGGAACGCCACCGGGACACATTTGATGAGTGCGGCAACCTCTTCGGCGCCGGCATCCCCATCAACCTGGACCACGCAATATCGGACGGTCAGGTCAAGACCGGTGACGTGGTCATGATGGCAGCTTTCGCACACGCCGGCGACTTCGCCGGTGCGGCGGCAGTGCGGTGGGGCGGGCGAGTCTGATGCATCCCCTGCAGAGCCCCGTCGGTGTCGAGATCGACGACACGCTTCCCAGCGCGGTTGACCCGCATGCGCTGTCACTCAATGAAAATCCTTTTCCGCCGCTGCCGGCGGTGCGGTCGGCGTTGATTCGCTCGATCGATGCGGCCAACCGGTATCCGGACTTCCTGCCCGAGCGGCTGCGCGGCTTGATCGGCTCCCATGTCGGTCTGCCCGCGGACCACGTGGTGCTGGGTGCCGGTGCGACGGGCGTAGTCCTGCAGGCGCTGCAGACACTGACAGTTCCTGGCGACGCGATCGCCATGTCGGCGCCGACGTTCGACGGCTATCCGATCGTCGCGCGGATGACTGGGCTGGAGTCGCTGACCGTCCCGCTCGACGAGCACGGTCATAACGACCTCGACGGGTTGGCCGATGCCGCCGCCAATGCCCGCATAGTCGTGGTGTGCCGGCCGCACAACCCAACCGGCACGCTGGAGCCTTTAGCCGAGCTTTTATGCTTTCTGGACCGGGTGCCGCGCGACACCGTCGTGCTGCTTGATGAGGCGTACATCGAGTTCGCCGCGTCCGAGCACCAGATCGACGTGTCGGCGTTGATCGAGCGTTTTCCGAACGTGGTGGTGGTGCGGACCTTTTCCAAGGCTTACGGGCTGGCCGGACTGCGGATCGGTTACGGGCTGGCGTCTCCGGAGCTGGCTCGGACACTGTGGTCCCAGCAGCTGCCGTTCGGCATCGCGCTGACCAGCTTGCCGGCGGTCGCGGCTTGCTACGATGCTGAAGACCAACTGCAACAACGGATCCAGCTGATCACAACCGAGCGTCGGTATCTGCGGATGCGGCTGAGTGCGATGGGGATATACACCACCGACGCGCATGCGAACTTCATTTACCTGCCCCCGAGGGGAGGGCAGGGACAGCTGTGGCGCGAAGTTTTCGCTGACAGCGGGCTGCATGTGCGGTGCTATCCGGACGGCGCCGCGCGGATCTCCGTGGGCAGCCACGCTTCCAGCCTTGCCGTGCTGTCCACGGTAGGAAAATCCGTGACGATGACCGCAACCTGAAATCAGACGGCAATCCGGCCCGGTCTCTCCTACTCGAGGGGGTGGGGGAGGCTGGGTTCCGGATCTGCGGTAAGAAGGGGCGTGGCTGCCTCAACGCCGGGGGTATCGGATGCGGGTCGCGCCAAACGCGACCCGATCGCGGTGGCGCGGGCCAACTGGGAGCGCGCCGGTTGGGGCGATGTGTCGCCGGGCATGGTTGCGGTGACATCGGTCATGCGCGCGCACCAGATCCTGCTGGCCCGCGTCGAGACTGCGCTGCGCCCCTACGACCTGAGTTTCTCCCGCTACGAGTTGCTGCGGCTGTTGGCGTTCAGCCGGACGGGCGCGTTGCCGATCACCAAAGCATCCGACCGGCTGCAGGTGCATGTCACCAGCGTGACCCACGCGATCCGCCGGCTGGAGGCCGACGGGCTGGTCCAGCGGGCGCCGCACCCGACGGACGGGCGGACCACGCTGGTGCAGATCACCGAGCTTGGCCGCTCCACCGCCGAGGACGCCACCGTCACGCTCAACGAGCAGGTATTCGCCGACATCGGCATGGATGCCGGCGAATCGCAGGCGCTGGTGTCGTCCATCGAGACGTTGCGGCGCAACGCGGGCGACTTCTGATTCCTCCGTGGGCCGTTCGGCGTCACATGAACATCTCGATGACCGCGCTGAAGTCCTTGTCGGCGTGGGAGGCATCGGACGCGATGAACTCAGCATAAATTTCCGCGGCGTGGCTGCCCAGCGGTGCCGTAGAGCCAGTCGAGGCCACCGCGTCCATGGCCAGGCCCAGGTCCTTGTTCATCAGCGCGGTCGCGAAGCCCGGTTTGAAGTCGTTGTTGGCCGGCGATGTCGGCACCGGTCCCGGTACCGGGCAGTTGGTGTGCACGGCCCAGCAATTGCCGGTCGCGCCGGTAATGACGTCGAACAACGACTGCGCCGACAGCCCGAGTTTCTCCGCCAGCACGAATGCCTCGCCGACCGCAATCTGCTGCACTGCCAGCACCATGTTGTTGCAGACCTTGGCGGCCTGCCCTGCACCGGCCGCGCCGCAGTGAATGACCTTGCCCGCCATCGATTCCAGCACCGGCTGCGCCCGTTGCACCGCGGACTCGTCGCCGCCCACCATGAACGCCAGCGTCCCGGCCACGGCACCTTTCACGCCGCCCGAAACCGGTGCGTCCAGTTGAGGAAATCCGTGCGATTCCGCCAGCGAGTGCACCTCGCGGGCGTCGTTGACCGAGATCGTCGAGCTGTCGATGAACAGCGCCCCGGATGGTGCCGCGGACAGCACCTCCGCGTAGCAGCGCCGCACGATGTCTCCATTCGGCAGCATGGTGATCACCACGTCGGTCCCGGCCACGGCCTCGGCCGCGGTGTCGAACACGGCGACGCCGGCGGCGGCCGCGGCCGCGGCCGCCGTAGGCACCGGGTCGAACCCGCGCACGCTATGACCGGCGGCGACCAGATTCGTCGACATCGGGCCGCCCATGTTGCCCAATCCCAGGAATGCGATCTGGGTCATCTTTGAGCCCTTCCTAACCGATGGCTTGAGAGGATCTGAACCGCGCGGCCTCGGCCCGACCGACGACCACCCGCATGATTTCGTTGGTCCCTTCCAGGATTCGGTGCACCCGCAGATCCCGGACGATCTTTTCCAGGCCGTACTCGCGCAGGTAGCCGTAGCCGCCGTGCAACTGCAGGGCCTTGTCGGCGACGTCAAAGCACGTGTCGGTGACGTAGCGCTTGGCCATCGCGCACAGCTCGACCTTATCCGGATCACTGTCGTCCAGCGCGTTTGCCGCTCGCCACAACATCATTCGCGACGTTTCGAGTCCGGTGGCCATGTCGGCCAGGGTGAACCGGATGGTCGGCTCGTCGAGCAGCGCAGAGCCGAAGGCCCGCCGTTCCCGAACATAGCTGCCGGCTTTGTCGAAGGCGGACTGTGCGCCGCCAAGCGAGCACGCCGCAATGTTGAGCCGCCCGCCGTTGAGCCCCTGCATCGCGATGCCGAACCCCGCACCTTCGCCGTCCGCGCCACCCAGCATCGCGTCGGCTGGCACCCGCACCCCTTCCAGGATCACCTGCGCGGTGGGTTGGGCGTGCCAGCCCATCTTCTCTTCCACCGCGCCGAAACTGAGTCCCGGAGTGCCCTTTTCAACGATGAAGGCTGATATGCCGCGTGCGCCGGGCTTTTCTGCACCTCCGGTGCGGGCCATCACCACATAGACGTCCGACGCTCCCGCGCCGGAAATGAACTGCTTGACGCCGTCGAGCACATAATCTGAACCTTGCCTGACAGCACGGGTGCTCAATGCGCCGGCATCAGAACCCGCGTCCGGTTCCGTCAGGCAATAGCTGGCGATGACGTCCATCGGTGCCAGCCGCGGAATCCATTCCTCGCGTTGTTCGGCGGTGCCGAAGCTGTCGATCATCCATGCACACATGTTGTGGATGGACAGGAATGCGGCGGTCGTCGGGTCTGCGGTGGCCAATTGCTCGAAAATGCGGACCCCGTCGAGTCGGCGCAACCCGCTGCCGCCGACGTCTTCCCGGCAGTAGATCGCCGCCATGCCGAGCTTGGCCGCCTCGCGCAGCACATCTGTTGGAAAGTGCTTGGCGGCATCCCATTCCAGGGCGTACGGGGCGAGGCGTTTGGCGGCGAACGCGGCCGCGGTCTCGGTGATGACCCGTTCGTCGTCGTTCAGGCTGAGAAACTGCATGAAATGGCCCTAATGCTTCTTTAATTCATTGTCGGGATGACGAATTCGGCGCCGTCTTTGATCCCGGACGGCCACCGCGAGGTGACGGTCTTGGTTTTTGTGTAGAACTGGATCGACGACGGGCCGTGCTGGTTGAGGTCGCCGAAGCCGGACCGCTTCCAGCCGCCGAAGGTGTGGTACGCCACTGGGACCGGGATCGGCACGTTGACACCGACCATGCCCACCTCAACCCGGGAGACGAAATCGCGCGCGGTGTCGCCGTCGCGAGTGAAGATCGCCACGCCATTGCCGTACTCGTGTTCAGAAGGCAGCCGCAGTGCTTCCGCGTAGTCATGAGCGCGCACTATGCAGAGCACCGGCCCGAAGATCTCGTCGGTGTAGATCGACATATCAGGTGTGACGTGGTCGAACAGGGTGGGCCCAATGAAAAAACCGCCCTCCAGACTCGCATCGCCGTAAGCCAGGTCGTCACTGGCCCGGTCACGGCCGTCGACGACGATTTCCGCGCCGGCCGCGACGCCCTGGTGGATGTAGTCGCGCACCCGGGTCAGCGCGGCCTCCGTGATCAACGGGCCGTAGTCGGCCTTGGGG
>PLSK01000271.1 GCA_003165155.1 Mycobacterium sp.
CGATCTCGACGTGGTAGGTGGCCGCACCGGAGCCGTGTCCCACCGTGCCCGGCAGCGGAAGCGAATTCAGGCCGCCAAAAGCGCATCCGGTGACCGTCACCAGGACACAGGACGTGATCGCCAACAGGCGGCGCATCGAACCACGGCCGATCACGGTGTGCCTCCCGGGGCCTGTGACGGCACCGCGGGTGGCGGCGGTGTTTCCGCGGGCAGCAACATGCCTTGCAGGGTGGTCGGCGTCTGGACCGGCGGAGCTGCCNNTTGGGCACGTAGGCGCCCGGCGGGGCCGCGGGCACATCCCACCCCGGGGGCGGCGGTATGTCACCGGCACCGGTGTATGCCGACACCGCCGGAGGAATTGTCGGTATCCGGGGGCTGCCGCCGGTCCCGCCGGGTGCAAGGTTGGGATCGGAGTAGGCAAGATTGCCGGGGCTCGGCGACTTACGGAGGTAGAAGTTGAACGGCAGCGGTATCGAGTTGAAGTTGATCAGCCGCAGCGCGGGGCCGAGGTATTGCGCGCACAGCTTGGAGGTTTCCGGCCCGGTGGTGTTGTTCACCGCGCCGATCGCTGTGCACACCACCGACACCGGGTTGGCGAAGTTCGCCAGCGCGAACGCCCCGCGGGCGGTTCCGGTATCGGGGTCATAGATGTTGTAGCCGTTCGCGATTGCGTTCGGCGCGACGTGCAGCACGTTCTGCAGGGCAATGCGGTGGTCGACCAGGTTCTGGGTCACGCTGCCCAACCGCTGGATCTGTTCGGCGGTCTGGTTCCTGCTTCCCGCGATGAAGCGCTTCACCTCGCCTACCGCACCCGATAAGTCGGTCAGCGCGGCGTCCAGATCCGACCGACTACCGTCCACGACGCTCGTCACCGTCGCCAGCCGGTCCTCGAACTGGACAATCTGAGCGTTGCTGTCGCGCAGTGCGGCGACGAAGATCTGCAGGTTCTTGATGATGTCGACGATGTTGCCGCTGCCGTCGGCGAGGATGCGGCCCACGCTGGACAGTTGGGCGATGGTCTGCCGCAGCTTGTCGCCGTTACCGTTCATGGCGTTGGCGGCGCTGTCGATAAAGCGGCCCAGCGAGGTGGTGGAGACACTGCCGGTCGGTCCCAGATCTGTTGCCAGCCGCATCAGTTGCGCCTTGACTTGATCCCATTCGACGGGCACCGCGGTGCGCTCCACGCCGATCACCGCCCCATCGCCCATGGTGGGTCCGCTGTCTTCGTAGGCCGGTGCCAGTTGCACGTACCGCGCTGCGACGAGGTTCTGTGCCATGATGACCGCTTTCGCACCTGCGGGTAGGGGCACACCGTGGTCGACAGCAAGCACCATTTTGGCTTTGGTACCCATCGGCTCGATGGAGCGGATGGTGCCCACCTTGACTCCCGACACCCGCACCTCGTCACCGGGGTAGATCGCGGTGGCGGAGGTGAAGTATGCGGTGATGGTTTTCGGGCCGAAAAATCCCTGATGCACCACCAACGCCGTGCCGGCCAAGGCAAGCGCCACCAGGATCGCCAGTAACGCCCTGGTGAACCGCGAGGTGTGGGCGATCATCGTGATCCTCCCGGAATGCCGTTGTAGGGGAAGGGGAATTCAGCTCGCGGGCCAGCCTGGTCGGGCGGTTGCCCGGCATTGACACCGCGCCGGAATCCGAACGCGTAGTCGAGGAACGGCTGCAGGGCTTGCGACGGCAGCAGATTGCCGACGAAGGCGTTGTAGTAGAACCCGTTGTTCACCGACTCACCCTGGGTAACTTGGTATTTCGCAAGGCCAGCCAGGGCTTTTGCGATGTTGTCGCTGTTCTTTTGCAGCAGCGCGGTCACCGAGTTGAGCTTCTCCAGGGTTGGCGCCAATTCTTTTTCGTTGTCTGCCACCAGGCCGGACAGCTGCTGAGACAGCGCCGCGGTGTTGGCCAGCAGATTGACGATCGCGTAACGGCGCTGGTTCAGCACCCCCAGCAGATCGTTGGCGTTGAGCAGCAGGGTGTTGACCTGTTGGCTGCGCTGCGACAGAATTCCGGTGACGTCAGCGGCGTTCGTCAGCAGTTTTCTCAGCGACTCGTTGCGGCTGCTCAATGTCTGCGACAGCCGAGTCAGTCCGTCGAACGTCGGCCCCAATTGTGGCCCGAGTCGGTCGATCGTGTCCGACAGGGTATCCAGGGATTGATTCAGCGAGCCGGTGTCGGTACCGGCGGTGTTGGACGTGAAGTCACTGACAGCGTCGGTCAGCGAGTAGGGGGACGACGTGCGGTACAGCGGGATGATGTCGGTCGCATGCAGGGTGGCGCTGCCGGCAGGCTCCAGGGTGAGCATGCGCGCGCCCAGGACCGTCCCGGTCCTGATGTGGGCGGTGGTGCTCGACCCGAGGTGGACCTTGCTGTCGACCCTGAAGGTCACCAGGGCTTTGCCGTGGCTGAGAGCGACATCGGAGACGGTGCCCACTTTGACGCCGGACACTTTGACGTCGTTGCCCGGGGTGAGCCCGCCGGCCTCGGCGAACAGCGCCTGGTGTCGGATGGAGGTCGCCATCGACCACAGCTCTTCGGTCTGCAGTCCGACGGCGATGACGAGCACGATCAGAACCAGGCCGATAAAGCCCGACCGGATATGTTGGAGTCCACGGTATTTCAGCATCAGGGCTCCCCGCACCGTCCGGTGTTTTGTAGGATCCAGGGGAAGTGGGCGGTGCGGCCCTGAAGGTCGGTAACACGCAGTGATATTCCACACAGGTACTGGTTGAGCCAACTGCCATAGGAGCCGAGCCGCACCAGCTTGCGGTAGTTCTCTGGCGCCTTTTGCAGCGAAATGTCAAGGAGCGGTTTGTCCTTATCGAGCAGGGGCGCCAGGCGATTGAGCTGGTCGACGGTGCCCGCCAGCGGCGGACGCGCTTGGCTAAGCAGATCGGTCAACGATGCGGTCCCGGTGTCCAGCGCCGTGATGGCNNCCGTCTTGGGCGACCGTGGCCACCACGACGTTGAGATTGTCGATTAACTGCTGCACCGTTTGTCTGTTGTCGGCCAGCTCATTGGTGAAGGCCGACGTGTTGGCAAGCAGTGACTCCACGTTGCCGCTCTGGCCCTGCAGGATCTGGATCAGGGAGTTGGTCAGCGCGTTGACGTTTTGCGGGTTCAGTCCCTGGATGACCGGTTTGAGCCCGCCCAACAGCATGTCGAGATCCAACGCCGGCTCCGTGCGGTCACTGGGGATCTGCGATCCAGGCGGTTGGATTCTGGTAGAGCCGGGGCTGTCGAGGAGATCGAGGTAGCGGTTACCGACCAGGTCGAGGTAACGCACCGCGACTTTCGTGCCGGTGGTGAGTACGACGTCGCGGTCCGAATCGAAGGTCACCAGCACCGTGTCGTCTGGCTGCAGCGCGACGCCGTTGACCGTCCCGACCCGAATCCCCGCGACCCGCACGGAGTCTCCGGACTTCAGGCTGGACGC
>PLSK01000208.1 GCA_003165155.1 Mycobacterium sp.
CGAATGTGGCAGAGACGTTGACCGCGTTGGGTATCGGCGTCCTGGGTGCCGCGGCGATTGAAGCGATCTGGTGGATCCGGGCCAGGATGCTCGGCGTGCAGCCCCGGTTGTGGCGTTAGCCTGAGCGGATGGCGAAACTTTCCGGATCCATCGACGTACCGCTGCCCCCGGCGGACACCTGGAAGCACGCCTCCGATCTGTCCCGCTTCAAGGACTGGCTGAGCATCCACCGGGTGTGGCGCAGCAAGTTGCCGGACGACCTGGAAAAGGGCACGGTCGTCGAGTCCATCGTCGAGGTCAAGGGCATGCACAACCGGATCAACTGGACGATCGTGCATTACAAGCCGCCCGAGGCCATGACGCTCGACGGGGTCGGCGTTGGTGGCGTCAAGGTCAAGTTGATCGCCAAGGTAAAACCGAAGGATGACGGCTCGGTGGTCACCTTCGACGTGCACCTTGGCGGGCCGGCGCTATTCGGGCCGATCGGCATGGTCGTTGCCGCCGCGCTGCGCGGCGATATCCGTGAATCGCTGCAAAAGTTCGTCACGGTGTTCGCCACTCCCGATCCGGGGCGCGGCCGGGGCCGAAACGGAGACAGCGGCGCGCGTCGCTGAGGCCTACGTCGAACTCGGCTAATGTCGCAACCATGATTCGCCGGCTGCACCCTGGTTGGCTGGTGGCACTCTTTGCCGCGATCGTTTCGGCCAGCGCGTGGATGCCATGGGTGACGACGGCGGTCGGTGGCGGGGGCTGGGCTAACGCCATCGGGGGCAGGCACGGCAACCTGGCGCTTCCGCCGGGGTTTGGTCCGGGCCAACTCATCGTCTTGCTGTCCTCGGCGCTGCTGGTGGCCGGGGCGGTGGCTGGCCGCGGCCTGTCTATAAGGCTTGCTTCTGTTGCCGCGCTGGCTATTTCGCTACTGCTGGTGGCGCTTACGGTGCTGTACTACAAGCGCAACGTGAACCCGCCGGTGTCAGCCGAATACGGGCTCTATGTCGGTGCGGTCGGCGCGGTGTGCGCGGTGGCATGTTCGCTTTGGACAATGGCGGCCGCCTTGGCCGCCAGCCGGTCTCGGCGTTGAGGCCCTAGTGGTGTGTCTGTGAATTACCAGGGTGGGTGGCGCCTCGGCTTAGTTGCGGGTGGACCGAATTCGACAGTGGCGTGTGAAAGTTCGAGAAGCGTGCTCGTTAACGTCGATCTCGAGGACATCGTTGGCAACAAACCCCCACCACATCAAATCGCAGGCAGACCACTAGTCGGTGTTCCAGCGCCGCAGCTGTGCGCCGGGCGCCCACGTTGAATGAGTGCCACTGGAAATACGTTCCGGCAGTTGCAGTTTGCATACCGGGCCGTCGGCGACCCGGGCGGCGTCGAAGATCACGCAGTAGGAGGCATCGGCGTTCATGTCCGTGGTGAGGGTGACCAGGTAGCCGTCGTCCTCACCGGTACTGCCGACGCGTGGCGCCATCGCGGTCTCACTGCCATAGACACCTTCACCGAAGGAGTAGCCTTGCTCGTTTCCGGTCAGTAGATCGTGCTGCACGAGCCCGTCGAACAGGAACCAACCCGGTTTTCCGGTAGCGGCATAGGTGTAGCGGTAGTTGGTGGCTGCGTACTCGGGGTTGATGGTCCCGAACTCGGTGACGGACTCCGATAGTTGCTCTTCCTTCACCGCGCCGGTGACGAGGTTGAATCGCCATCGGTGCAGCCGGGTTTGCAGGCGATCCAGCGCCAGGAAGCGAAAGAGCCTTTCCCACTTCGTTCCGCCGGTGTCCAGCGGTTGAGGATCGCCTTCGAAGAAGCCGTCGAGAACAATCTCGTCGCCGTCCTCGTAGGCGTTGGTGAAGTGCAGCACGAACGTCGGATCCGCCTCGAACCAGCGGATGTCGCCGGTTGCGCCCCGGCGGGGGAGCACCGCGAACCGGGACGGCATGTCCGGATAGAACCGTGGCATGTGCACATCGTGCTCGAGCAGCGCGGGATCCCAGAACAACGGGAAATCGTTGAGTATCACGTAGTTTTCGGTGAACGCCATATCGTGCGGCAGCCGCGGCCCGGGTAGCGGGATATCGACGTAGTGCGCCAGCTCGTTGCTCTCGTCGACCACCCCGTAGCGCATGTACGGGTCCTGCTTGCTGTAGTTGAAGAACAAGAGTTCACCGGTCTTGTTGTCGACCTTCGGATGCGCGGACACACCCCAGTCGACCGGGAAACGTCCGTTCCAGCTTTCCTTGCCGAGCGTATTGGCCGAGTACGGGTCGATCCGGTAAAGGTCGCCGCATTGGTAGAAGCTGGTCAGTGCGATACCACGGTGGACGATGACATCGGTACTCGATGCGTCCTTCATCCGGGTACGTGCGCCCCAACCGTTGTCCCGCTTGGCCAATTGCACCGGCTCGGCCAAACCCGGCCACAGCGGCTCGCCCGCTTCGTTTTCCGCCAGAAAACCATCGGTGCGGATAAAGCGGTTGCGGTAGAAGGCTTTTCCATCACGGAAACCGACGACGTGCAGCATGCCGTCGCCGTCGAACGGGTGGTAGGTCTTAAACGCCGGATGCAGTGGGTTTTCGGTGTTGCGCAGGTAGATGCCGTCCAGATCGTGGGGGATTTCGCCCTCGATCACGCTCAGGTCGTCGGCATCCCATTCGGACACTTGCGGCGTCCACGGACCGGTTCGGTAGGGATGGTCGTCGTCTTCGGGCAGCGTCGAGAGGAACTTGCCGACAATCTCTACGTTATTCTGAAGGTCCATGTTCAAAGGCCTTTTGTCGTGCCGACAACGAAGCTGACCGTGGTGGCGGTACTGCCGCCGAAGTTCAGAGTGCCAAAGGTTTTGGCGTCCTCGACTTGGTAGTCGCCGGCGGCGCCGCTGACTTGTTTTGCAGCGTCGAGAAGCATGCGCACACCGGAGGCCCCGACCGGGTGTCCGCCGCCGATCAGTCCGCCGCTCGGGTTGATCGGCAGCCGGCCGCCGATTTCGACCTCACCGTTTTCGATGGCCTTCCACGACTCGCCCGGGCCGGTCAGCCCGATGTGGTCAATGGCCAGGTACTCGCTGGGAGTGAAGCAGTCGTGCACCTCGATCCCGTCGAGGTCGTCGAGCGTCACTTGCGCGCGCCGCAAGGCGTCTAGGACCGCTGCCCGCACATGGGGCAGCACGTAGGGGCCGGCGTTTTGTCGGGCGGCGCGGTCCAGTTTTTGCCGCAGCCCGAGCCCGACCGTGCGGTGTCCCCAGCCCTCTATACGGCCGATCGGGCGCGCATCAGGATGGTCACGCAGATAGGCGTCGTTGGCCAGAACCAGGCCTGCCCCGCCGTCGGTCATCTGGCTGCAGTCGAAGCGTCGCAGCCGGCCCTCGGTAACCGGGTTGGTCGCATCGTCGTCCGTGATGGGGTCGGGGACGGTCCAGTCGCGCGTCTGCGCGTTGGGATTGCGCCGTGCGTTGGCGAAGTTCAGTTGCGCAATGGCCCGCAAATGTGTGTCGTCCAGACCATAGCGCCGGTCGTATTCGTCAGCCACCTGCGCGAACATCGACGGCCACAGGTAGCGTGCGCCAACCCCCTCGTGACCCGTCCACGCGGCCGCGCCCAGGTGCTGGGCGGCGGTATCACCGGGGACCGTCTTCTCCAACTCGACACCCACCTCAAGCGCGGTGTCGTATGCGCCGGACCGCAGGTCGGCCATCGCCGAGAGCGCCGCCACGCTGCCGGAGGCGCACGCGGCTTCGTGCCGCGAGGCCGGGGTGTCCCAAAGCCCGTCGCAAACCGTGGCCGGCATCGCCCCGAGGTGGCCCTGGCCGGCGAACATTTCACCGAAGGCGTTGGCGACGTGGACGACCCCGATTTCGGATGCGTCCACTTGGGCCGAGGCGAGCGTGCACTCGACAACCTCGCTAGTCAGAGCCGCGAAGTCGCGGTCTTCTTTGGTCAGATTGCGCGCGAAATCGCTCTGGTAGCCACCCAGAATCCACACACTTGTCGAACCATCCATACGCCGCACGGTACTCCTGGATGACCCCCCATTCGGGTCGATCCGGCAACCCCGCAAGCCCCTAAAGACATCGACGTTAAGCGGGCCCGCCGGCTCTCGGGCTGAACCGACGGGACCTTGGTGGGCGCATAGGCCGGCCTACGAGCACCCCCCTTTGGTTCTATTGCCACGCATGGCGGTGGACAAACATGCCGGATGGCCCCACAACCATTCTGGAAAGCGGGTTGACCTGGTGAAAGAAAGGCTTATCCCTGTTCGGCGTCGGCGAGGTCGATGTCTGCCAGATCGACGCCCTTGGTTTCGCGGGCGACCAGGGCGGCCACGGCGCTCACCGCGGCGGTAGCGGCCAGGTACCAGGAGATGGGAACCGCGGATTTGTAGGTCTCGAGCAAACGAACCGCAATGATGGGTGCAAGCGAACCGGCCACAATCGAGGTGACCTGATAACCGAGCGACACCCCTGAGTAGCGCATCCGGGTCGGGAACATCTCCGCCATGGTGGCCGGCTGGACCGCATACATCAGGGCGTGGAACACCAGGCCGATGATGATGGCCGACATGATGATCACGTTGTGCCCGCTGTTCATCATCGGGAATGCGAAGAATCCCCAGCTGCAGGCGCAGACGGCGCCGACGAAATAGATTGGGCGCCTGCCGAATCGGTCACTGAGATGCCCGGCTATGGGGATGGCAGCGAAATGTACGGCGTGGGCGGCCAGCAGCCACCACAAGATCGTCTTGGTGTTCGTGTGGACGTAGACTTTGAGATACGTAATGGCGAAGGTGACCACCAGGTAGTAGATGGTGTTCTCGCCAAAACGTAAGCCCATCGCCGTGAAAACGCCTCGAGGGTAACGCTTTAGCACCTCGACGACGCCGAGGCTGGCTGCTTTGGAGCGCTCGGCGCGTTGCTGTGCCTCCAGGAAAATCGGTGCGTCGGTCACCTTGGTGCGGATGTAGTAGCCGATCAGAACGATGACAGCCGACAACCAGAACGCGACCCGCCAGCCCCAGCTCAGGAACGCCGCGTCTGAGAGTTTCGAGGTGAGGACCAACAGCACCCCGGTGGCGAGGATATTGCCGCCTGGCACACCGGCCTGCGGCCAACTCGCCCAGAAGCCGCGGCTCGGGCTGGGGCTGTGTTCAGCGACCAGTAGCACGGCGCCGCCCCATTCGCCGCCGACGGCGAAGCCCTGAATGAACCGCAGTGCCACCAGTAGCGCCGGCGCCCAGTACCCGATCTGGGTGAACGTCGGCAGGCAGCCCATCAGA
>PLSK01000113.1 GCA_003165155.1 Mycobacterium sp.
GGGCTAGTCAGGTTGGTTGTTACATACTCCGCCGACGTGGCGGAGCTTTACAAAGCAGGTCAAAAGTGTCACGCTCGCTACGTGTCAATGTCAACCACCTGGACCGCCAGCGCGACCGGCGCCGTCTGCATCCGCGACGCCTAGGACCCCGCGCGATGCCGAGGTTTTCTTACGATCCGTTCGACCCGGTAGTGATGGCCGATCCGCGGCCCTATTACCGCGTGCTGCGCGACGACTACCCCGTGTACTACATCGACAAGTGGGATACTTTCGCCCTATCGCGCTTCGCTGACATCTGGCAGGTGCTGGAAAGCAACGACGGCACGTTTGTCGCGTCGGAGGGGACGTTGCCGGCCGCAACGGTGTTGGCGGAGCACAACGACGGACCCGTCGCGGATCCGCCGCTGCATCCCATGCCATTTCACGCCAACTTCGACACGCCGATCTACGACGATGTGCGGCGTTGTACCTCGGCGCCGTTCCGGCCCAGGGCGGTCGGGAAATTGGAAGAGCGAATTCGCGAGCTGGCCAACGAGCGGATCGACGAATTACTCCCGCGGAGCACGTTCGATCTGACTCAGGAGTACGGCGGCATCGTTGCGGCCTCCGTGGTGTGCGAATTGCTCGGATTACCAGTCAATCTGGCCCCCGATGTGCTGGCCAGCGTCAACGCCGGCAGCCTGGCCCAGCCGGGAAGCGGCGTGGAAGTGGCCAACGCCCGACCGGGCTATCTCGAGTATCTGGTGCCCGTTGTGCAGCGCCGCCGGGCCGAAGGCGCCGACGGTACATCGCCGATCGTGGACAGCCTGATCGGCTACCGACAGCCGGACGGCTCCGAACTCAGCGACACCGAAGCCGCCATCCAGCTGCTTGGCGTGTTCATCGGCGGCACCGAGACGGTGCCGAAGATCGTCGCGCACGGATTGTGGGAGCTGACCAGCCGCCCCGAACAAATGGCGGCGGTACGTGCCGATCTCGAAGCCAATGTGCCGGTCGCGCGCGACGAGATGATCCGTTATTGCGCGCCCGCGCAGTGGTTCGCCCGCACGGTACGCAAGCCGTACCCGATCCGCGGCACGACGATCAACCCGGGTCAGCGGATCATCACACTGCTGGCCTCGGCCAACCGTGATGAGCGCGAGTATCCCGACCCTGACGAGTTCATCTGGAACCGGCCCATCGCCCGCTCGTTGGCGTTCGGCCGCGGCCAGCACTTCTGCCTCGGCTTTCACCTGGCTCGCCTGGAGATCGCCGTGCTGGTGCAGGAGTGGCTCAAACGTGTGCCCGCATATCACGTCAATGCTGAGGCCGCATCCAGGCCGCCGTCGAGTTTCCAGTGGGGCTGGAACAGCATCCCGGTCGAGGTCTGACCGTGTGGTCCTACCGCCTGGTCGCGCCGTACACGTTCGAGAGAACGGATCTGCCGGACAAGTCCGCTGAGTGTCTCGGCGAAAGTCAGGTGCTGTTACGTTTTTTGGCCGCAGGAATCTGTGGCAGCGACATCCCGGGTTTCCGCGGTACCCAGGGCCGACTGCCCGGTGACACCGGCCTCGGCGTCGCTGAAATGGACGGCTTCCCGATTCACGAGATCGCGGGCGAGGTACTCGCCAGTAGGCATCCCGAGCATAAGCAGGGGGATCTAGTGGTCGGGTGGGCTTCTGGATTCGACGGTCTGATGCAACGTGTGGTGTCCCACGGCGACGGGCTGGCACCGTACGACTCCTCGCTCAGTCCCGCACTCGCGGTCGGACTTCAACCGTTGGCCTGCGTGTTGTACGCAATCGAACAGCTGCCGGACCTTCGCGGCCGTCACGTCGCGGTCATCGGCCAGGGCTCGATCGGACTATTGTTCTCCTACGTCGCTAAAGCCTTTGGGGCGGTGCATGTCACCGGCGTGGACCCAGTTGACCGTGACGGGATCGGCGAGGCGTTCGGTGTCGACACGATCGTGCGGGCCACCAGCGACCGCTGGGTCAATCACCTGACCGCCGACCGTCCCGACGTCGTCATCGAGGCCGTCGGCCATCAGGTGGCGACGCTTGGCCATGCGATACAAGCGGCCGCGTTCGGTGGCACTGTGTTTTATTTCGGCGTGCCGGATGACGACAGCTATCCGATCAGCATGCGCACCGTGCTGCGGAACAACCTGACCCTGAAATCCGGTGTGACACTTGATCGGCGACGGGTGCTCGGCCGTGCTGACGACTTCGCGCGCCAACACCCCGAGTTGTTGGAGCGCTACATCACCCACGCGCTGAGCGTCCACGATGTCCAATCGGCTTTCGAACTGGCCTGCCGGCCTACACCCGAACGCGTCAAGATCGCCCTCATCGAATGAGTGACGAGAAGGAAATTCGTGATCTGCTCGCCACATACGCGCTCACCCTCGACATCGGCGATTTCGAAGCCTGCATGAAGCTGTTTACTGATGACGGAGAGTTCGTGGTGTACGGAGAGACACTGGCCGGTGAGGAGATCCGCAAGATGTTCACCCGCGCCCCGGGCGGCATCCATTTGTGCGGGGCCACGCTTGTCGATCTGCACGGCGACACGGCGACGGCACGGACCCAGGTGTTGTTCATCAACTCATCAACCCATGAGCTCAGACCGGCCTTGTATGACGACGAGCTGGTCAAGTCTCACGGTTGTTGGCGTTTCCGTCGCCGACGTTGCCAATTCCTGACCGCCAGCGGCCTTTCCGATAGTCCAAAGGAGCGGTCGTGACGTCAGGTAACCGTGTCGCCTTGGTGACCGGCGCCGCCCGTGGGCAGGGGGCGGCGATCGTCAAGCGGTTGCGCCAAGACGGCTTCCTCGTCGCGGCGTGCGATCTGCTGGCCGACGAGCTGAAAGCCGGCATCGAGGAACTCGATGACGCCGGGGTGATCGCAGTCCCGCTCGACGTGACTTCGGCGGAGCAGTGGGCCGCGGCCGTCGGCGAAGTGGTGGACAAGTTCGGGGGACTCACGACGCTATGCAACAACGCTGGCATGCTGCACCGCGCGTCGCTCGCCGACGAAACACCCGAGGGCTTCGAGCGCAGCTGGCGGGTGAACTNNCCTGCAGCACGGGTGCCGTGCGGGCTTTCCCTAACCACGGCGCCTACGGTTCGTCGAAGTGGGCGCTGCGCGGCTTGACTCAGATCGCGGCCGCTGAGTTCGGGGCGTTCGGTATCAGGGTCAACGCGGTGTTCCCCGGACCGGTCGAGACTCCCATGCTTGACGAAGCCACCCAGCGGCGTCTGGCCGCCACGGCAGTGTTTGGCCGGATCGGTAAGCCGATGGAAATCGCCGATGCGGTGGCGTTCCTGGTGTCCGAACATGCTTCGTTCATCACGGGAGCCGAACTTGTCATCGACGGCGGCCAAACCTTGCGGATCGGATGAGGCGGGCGCTTCATCGAAATCGACGCCGGCGTGCAGAACTTCGGGGCGGGTGGGCACCAAGCTAGCGTCGACCTCGGCGCAGGGCGGGTCAGACGGCAATGAGCCAGACTCGCGCCGATACGCCATACGCCGATTCCGAGATTATTAC
>PLSK01000291.1:0-15972 GCA_003165155.1 Mycobacterium sp.
GCTTGACGAGTTCTCGGCCGAGAGCCACAACAAAGCCGCCCGCGCCGCCAAAGACGGTCTCTTCGACAACGAGCTGATCCCTATCGCAGGTTTGGAAACCGATGAGATCGTCCGGCCCGCCACCACCGTCGAAACGCTTGCCACCTTGCAGCCCGCGTTCTACAGCGAGGCGATGAAAGAGCGCTTCCCGCAGATTAATTGGTCGATTACTCCGGGCAACTCCTCACCGCTGTCGGATGGCAGCGCAGCGGTCTTGATCACCACCAGCGAGATGGCCAAGAAGCTGGGTCTACGCCCGCTGGCCCGGATTCACACCACGACCGTGGTGGGCTCCGACCCGTTGTACATGCTGACCGGAGTCATCCCGGCGACCGAGAAGGTGTTGCGTCGTTCCGGCCTGACGCTGGCCGACATCGACCTCTTCGAAGTGAATGAGGCGTTCGCGCCCGTCGTGCTGTCTTGGGCTGCCGACACCGGCGCTGATCTGGCCAAGACGAACGTCAACGGAGGGGCCATCGCCATCGGCCACCCGCTGGGCGCCAGCGGTGCCCGCATCATGACGACTCTGCTCAACGCTTTAGAGCAGCGCGGCGGCCGGTACGGCCTGCAGACGATGTGCGAGGGCGGCGGGATGGCCAACGCCACAATCATCGAGCGGTTGGGCTAAACGGCTTCGCCGATCAAGACCAGCAGGGCATTTTGAGTTCGCGCGACCTCGTTGACGGCCGTCATTGACGGGTGCCAACCAACTAGATATCGTACCTCTATGGGGCCATCGAACGCCGTCGCGGAAGCTGGATCGCCAGTCGTAGGCGCGCGGGAGATCCGACGGCTGGAGACGCGGGCACGTTTATTCGACGCCGCACTGGCTGAGATCGGCCGATGCGGATTGGCCGGTGCAGACGTCAGTGCCATCGCCAACACAGCAGGGGTGGTGCGAGGCACGTTCTACTTTCACTTCCCGACCAAGGAGCACGTCTTAGTCGAGTTGCAGCGAAACGAAGAAATCAGGATCGTCGCTGAACTCAACCACGCGCAGGCCGAGGCCGGTGACTTGTCGTTGGTCCTGTCGCAGTTGGTTCGACATGTGATCGCCGCCGAACGTCGGGTAGGTCCGGTGGTCTTTCGAGGAATGTTGGGGTTGCACTTCTCCTCAGCCCGACCGGCTGAGGACCGACTATCGGAGCATCCGCTCGCGGAGTTCGTGATTGCTGCGATCACTGATGCCCAGGCGACGGGTCGAGTCCCCGCAGAGGCAAATGCCAGTGAACTCGGAGTGTTCTTTATGACCGGACTCTTCGCGCTGCTAGCTACTGGCACTCAAGATTCCACGACAGCGGACGCCGTCATGGACCGGTATGTAATGACGATCGTCAAGGGAATGGAAACACGATGAGCAACAACGGGATCGACGGCTACCGAGACTTCTTGAAGAGGCGCGACGGGGAGGCCGATCTGTTGAATCGGCGCTTGGCGAATCGCGAAGACTTCTTCAATATCATCGAGACCAACGCCGTCCGATCAGCCCGCCCAGCCGATCGCCCGACCTTCCTGCGGAACCTGCGCCGCAGAAGACCAGAGGCAGGGTTGGACAGGAAGATGCTGTTTCTGTTGGCCACGGCCAAGCTCAATCAGGCAGAACGATTCGGGGTCGGCCTCGGGGAAACCTACGGCGTCAACAGCGACGAGAACCTTCCACCGGAACGGGTGTACCTCGAACTTGAAGAGCACTACCACACCCGGCTGCTGGCATACGTGCTGGACGTATTCGACCTCACCTTCCAAGTGGTGCCCCCGCCGTTCGTCATGCGCCAGTTCGTCAAGACGGGGGTATTCATCCCGGAGCGACTCGGATTCGTTTTTGTCGGAGCAGCAGAGATGGCAGGCTGCGTAATGTTCGACGAACTGCGCCGCGTCGGCATTGAACTGTTCGCCGACGAACCCGAAGTCTCCGAACGGATTGCACTGCTCTACAGCGAAATTCTCACCGACGAGGTTGGCCACGTCGGCTACTGCGCATCACGATGCACCAAGGCGGAGCGGGCAGTTATGCGTTGGCTCTACCCGCGCATCGGAAGGCTGTTCGCACGCCAAACCGCCGAAATCAGCCTCCTCATCGACCCCGCAAAGCTCCGCGCTCGCCTCGACCGCCCCTTCGACGTTGAAGAACTGACCGCCGGGCTGAGCAACGAGACTTATCTAGTCACGCATCCTTGACGACGTCTTAGATCGGGTCGCAATGGCCTGGGCCCACGACACGGGAGCTGATCTGGCCAAGACCAACGTCAACGGTGGCGCCATCGCGATCGGCCACCCGTTGGGCGCCAGTGGTGCGCGCATCATGACGACGCTGGTCAACGCTCTAGAGCAGCGCGGCGGTCGGTACGGCCTGCAGACGACGTGCGAGGGCGGCGGCATGGCCAATGCGACGATCATCGAGCGGTTGGGGTAAGCCGCTTCGACCAGAACTCCCGCGCCTGATGAAGGCTGGCGGAACTACTTCAGCTGTTAGGCGCGTAATCCCAGATCGCCGTCCCGAGATTTGCGGGACTATACGAGAAGTAGATCGGCCCCTGCAAGAAGGGATCAAACCCGGTACTGGCTCCGTCCGATAATGTCGAAACGGTTGGGCCGTTGCCCGCACTGTATAAAGCCGGCGTAACCGTTTCCGTGTACAACAACGTTGTACCATCGCTGTTGTAGAACGAAATAGTTGTTCCCGCTGGCAGGTCATAGCCGTTGGTATAGCTCGAGAGGCTGGACGGGAGTAACTCGTGCGGAATGTATCCGCCTAAACCACCGGAATCGATAATCGCGTTCCCGCTGCCGTCATAAACAACCGGTTCGATTGCAGATTGGATACCGTCGTAACTGATCTGTACGTCCAGGGTGGTGGAATACCATCCGCCGGAAACGGAGGTGACGGGGGTTAGTGGGTTAGGCCCGAACTGGAGCTGAGCAGCGGGTTCATTCATGAGGAAACCTTGGCTGAGGCTGCCCGGCAATGCCTGCAGCGGGCTGACGAGACCCGGATCATTCGCAGCGCCAGTACCAACGCCCATATTTGCACTTACCGCATATGCCGGATCCGACCATTTGGATTGAGGTATATCGGTCCAGACCCCATGTTCTAATTCCGTTACCCTAGTAATGACCCCAATGGTGGTCGGCGCGGTGACGATTCCATTCCCGAAATTAACCGGCGCACTATACTCAGTATAGTAGAACTTTCCCCAACCGCCGTAGTCGACGACATTCGTCCCGATCGCCGGTCCGAGGTTCTGAAGGGTCTGCGAGCTGAGTTCTGTGATTGGGATTACAAGACCACCGGATCCGGTATCAATTTCCGTGGTTAACATTGGTCCGCCGCCTACTGAGAAGTTTACAGTCGCGAAATTGTTTTCTGTGGTGTATGTCAGCGTGACGGTGGCCTGACCGCCGCTGGCGCCGCCGGCGCCGATTGTGCCCAAGTGGCCCGCTTTCCCGCCGAGTCCGCCGCTACCCAGAACCCCGCCGGTACCGCCGTTGCCGCCGTTGCCGATCAGGTAACCGCCATTGCCGCCGACGCCGCCGGACCCAAGTTCCCCACCGGTACCGCCGGTACCGCCGGTGCCCCAAAGGCCTGCGTTCCCGCCGGCACCACCAAACCCGAGAGGCCCGCCGGTACCGCCAAACCCGCCGTTGCCATACAGCAAACCGCCGGTGCCCCCGGCTCCGCCGAGCGCGCCCCACCCGCCCGTCCCGCCGGTGCCGCCCTTGCCGATCAGCCCGGCCGGACCGCCGGCGCCGCCGGGTACTCCGGTGGCGGTGCTATTCCCACCGTTACCGCCGGTGCCGATCAAGATCCCACCGGCCCCGCCGGGTGCCCCCACCCCTTGCCCGTTAGTCGTGCCGTTGGCACCGGGGCCGATCAGCGGGCGCCCCAACAACGTGTTGGTCGGCGCGTTGATCACCCCGAGCACGTCCTCCTCAAGAGTCTGCAGCGGCCCCGCGTTGGCGGCCTCGGTAGCGGCATACACGGTGCTCGCGTCGGACATGGTTTGCACGAATTGGGAATGCAACGCCGCCGCCTGCGCGTTGAGCGCCTGGAACTGCTGACCGTGGGAAGAAAACAGCGCTGCAATCGCGGCCGACACTTCGTCTTCGGCGGCGGCGAGCACTCCCGTAGTTGGTGCCGCCGCAACCGCATTCGCGTCACCGAGCGCAGCACCGATACGGGCTAACTGGGACGCCGATGCTCCCACCACAGCGGGCACGACACTCACAAACGACATCTGAAACCTCCGAGGCTACCGACAACCTGATGAGCACCACAGCCGCCCAACTTCAGAAAATAGCGCGAAACGACCCCATCAACCAGGACATTTAGGGGAATTATGTGAACGCAATTTGCCCCTGCAGCTAGAAACAACTCAGCACCCCTCAATCCGACATTGGCCTGGGCTGCCGATACCAGCGCTGATCTCGCCAAGACCAACGTCAACGGCGGCGCCATCGCGATCGGCCACCCGTTGGGCGCCAGTGGCGCCCGCATCATGACCATGCTGGTCAACGCTTTAGAGCAGCGCGGCGGTCAGTGCGGGCTGCAGACGATGTGTGAGGGCGGCGGGATGGCCAACGCCACCATCATCGAGCGCTTGGGCTGAGGACCGGATCGGAAAATCCGGCCGACTCGAAATCAGAGCCAGCCGGTGCGGGCGGCGGCAACCGGTTCGGCGGGGGCTGGCGCCAATTCCTCGTTCCGCACGCCGTCGAGCATCCGCTTCACTGCGGAGACAATCTCCGGCGCTGCCGCGGCGAGTCCCGTCTCGTCGGCTTTGGTGATCTCGTCGGTACCGACGCCAGCCCGGGTCAGTACGGCGCCTGGGTCGGCCAGCTGATCGGCCAGCCAGGACAGGGGGTCTGCTGACAGCTCGGCGACGAAGTGCCGCCGCCCGGGCTCCCAACCGTCGAAACGGGGATGGTGATGGGCCCGATCTAGCGTCCCGGGCGGGCTCTCGCTGGATCCGAAAAGGTCAACCCGCCACACCGGGCGGGTGAAGGCGATAGGGATGCCGGCGTAGATCGATCCTTGGGGGTCGGCCCGATCGACAAGGCGGAGTTCCAGTCTGACTCCCCTTTCCGGGGTTTCCTGACCGGCAAGCGGGTTCGGGTCGATGAAATACATGTCCCCGACAACTACGCCCAGTGCTTCGAATCCGAACGCTGCGAGCATCGCGTACCTTTCCTTCTGCTTCTTAATCGTAGACGCGTATGCGCTGCTGCGGCATCGCTACCGCGAGATGGCGACATCGCTTGACTTCGAGGGGCATGTTGCCTGGGCCGAGGCGATGCCGTAGAGGCGGCCGTAGCGGTATTGATCATCGGCGCGTTTGACGGCGAGCACCTCGCGGGTAACCAAAACGATGGAATATGCGGCCGCCGTGCGACGTTGTTTCGCTGAGTTCATGAAATGCCGGCTCCGCTGACGGACCGCGTGTTGTTGACCTGATAGCAGATGGGAAGGTCCAGTCTGATGACATCCGTACCCCAGAACCACGCCTGGGACCAGTCCGTCCCCGTTGATGCCCAATTGCGGACGATGATGACAATCCTCGTCGGCACGCTTGGCTTGGTATTGGTCTCATTGCTGTTGTGGGCCGTGCTGCACATCGTGCGATGACTGGTTTCGACCAGTAGGAATAGCCGACGCCAGCATCATCGAGCGTTTAGGTTACCGGCTTCGCGACGTATCACGCGCTGGTCCACCGGGCGACTTTGTCTAGCTCCGCGACGTCATCGTCGGAGAGCGAAAGTCGGGCACCGACGACGTTCTCGCGCAGGTGCGCCACCGACGATGTGCCGGGAATTAGCAGGATATTCGGCGACCGCCGCAGCAACCAGGCGAGGGCGACAGACATCGGCGTCGCATCCAGCCGGGCCGCTACGGTCGAGAGCGCCGAGGACTGCAGTGGGCTGAAGCCGCCCAGCGGGAAGAAGGGTGCATAGGCGATGCCCTGTTCGGCGAGCTCGTCGATCAGCTTGTCGTCGTGGCGGTAGGCGAGGTTGTACATGTTCTGCACGCAGACGATTGGCGCGATGCCCTGCGCCTCCACGACCTGTTCCGCTGTCGCGTTGCTTACTCCGAGGTGCCGGATCAGGCCGCGGCGCTGGAGTTCGACGAGCGTCTCGAACGGCTCGGCGAGCGAGCCGGGCTGGGGCCCCTGGGCGTTGCCGAGCCGGAGATTGACCACGTCGAGCACCTCGAGGCCGAGGGTCTCGAGGTTCTCGTAGACGGAGCGCCGCAGATCTTCGGGCTCTCGGGCCGGCGGCCAGCCGCCCTGCTGATCGCGGATCGCGGATCGCACCGACCTTGGTCACAATGTGCAGCGAGTCGCGGCACGGGTGCAGCGCTTCACGGATCAGCTGGTTGGTGACGCGCGGCCCGTATGCGTTGCTGGTATCGATGTGGGTGATGCCAAGGTCGACGGCCTCGCGGAGGACTGCGAGTGCGCCGTCGCGGTCGGCCGGCGGCCCCATGACCCCAAGGCCGGCGAGCTGCATCGCGCCGTACCCGAACCGGGTGACGGTCAGCTCGCCCAGCGCCCAGGTTCCGCCGGGAAGTGCAGTGGCGGACATGCAGATGCCTCTATCTTTCGTGTTGAGCTGGATGTTGGTGTCTAGCGGATCCTTGCATCAGTATTGGGATGTAACTTCCTGATCGGAAGTAGGCACTTACGAGTACGTAAGGCACCTGCGAGCAAAGGAGCGGTCGATGGCAACGACAACGGCGGCCCAGAAGAGGGCACAGAGCAAGGCGGAATATGGCGCTTTCCTGGCCGTTTGCCCCAGCCGCAAGCTGCTCGACCGTCTCTCCGACAAATGGGTCGCGCTGGTCCTGGCCGCGCTGGGCAGCGATGGGTCGCATCAGCTAAGCAGCAGCTGCGCCGGCGAATCCCGGTCGATGCGCTACTCGGAACTGCTGCGCCTGCTGGCCGGCGTCAGCCAGAAGATGCTCACACAGACGCTGCGCTCCCTGGAGCGTGACGGCCTGATCACCCGCACCGTTACGCCCACCGTGCCCGTCACGGTCTCCTACGAACTGACCGACCTCGGTCTCTCGCTGCACCAGATGATGCGGGGCCTCAAGACCTGGGCCGAGATACACATGGACGACGTGCTCGCCAACCGTGCGACGTACGACGCTCGCAGCGCCTAGGCCGCCACGTCGCCCGTGCTCGCGATCGTTTGCTCCACGTGCTTCATGGCGCGTTTGCGTCGCCAACCCCGCACGGTGGCGATGGCGGTGTTCAACCCACGCCGGCGTCCGGTCGCCGGGTCGATGCGCGCGAAGCCTGGCTCCAGTTCGGCGAACATCCGCTCGCTGCGGGTCTCCGGTGCGTTGTCGGAGTTGTCGCGCAGGTACTTGTTCGGCAACGACAGCTTGGCGATGGTGCGCCACGTCTTGCCGTACTGCACCAGGAATGAGCCTGTGGTGTAAGGCAAATCGTACTTCTCGCAGACCTGGCGCACCCGAACCGAAATTTCGTGCAGCCGACTGCTCGGCAGATCCGGGTACAGGTGGTGTTCGATCTGGTGGCACAGGTTGCCGCTCATGAACCGCAGCGCGGGACCGCCTTCGAAGTTTGCACTGCCCAGCATCTGGCGCAGGTACCACTGGCCCTTGGTTTCGCCGATCATGTCCGTCTTGGTGAATTTCTCTGCGCCATCAGGGAAATGCCCACAGAAGATGACCGCGTTGGTCCACACGTTGCGAATCACGTTGGCCGTCGCGTTGGCCGTCATCGTGGACCGGTACGTCGCTCCGGGCGACAGCGAGGTCAGCGCCGGGTAACCGACGTAATCCTTGCCCACCTGCCGGCCGGCCTTCGCCAAGAACTCCTTGACCCGTTGCCGACCGTCCTCCTGGTCCATCCGGTGCTTCATGATCTTGCCGAGCTCCACGTGCTGCAAGCCGACGCCGAATTCAAAGAGCAGCGAAAGCAAGGTGTTCCACACCAGATTCAAGATGTTATAGCGCTTCCAGCGCTGGTCGCGGGTGACGCGAAGCATGCCGTAGCCGACGTCGTCGTCCATCCCGAGGATGTTGGTGTACTTGTGGTGCACGAAATTGTGGGTGTACCGCCAGTGCTTNNGACGAACCACTCATGTCCCATTCCCACGCCGAGGAATGAATCTCGGGGTCGTTCATCCAGTCCCACTGGCCGTGCATGACGTTGTGGCCGATCTCCATGTTCTCGATGATCTTGGCCACACCCAGCGCCACGGTGCCGGCCCACCAGGCCGAGCGCCGCGAACTGGCGGCCAGCAGCGCCCGAGCGGCCACCTCGAGGGCCCGTTGCGACGCGATGGTGCGGCGGATGTAGCGCGCGTCCCGTTCGCCGAGCGAATCTTCGATGTCCTGGCGGATTGCGTCCAACTCGACACCCAGGTTTTCGATGTCCGCGTCGGTCAGATGCGTGAATTCTTCGACGTCTGTAATCGCCATGCTCTTAACCTCCCCTGCGGTCGTGTGTCTACGACCTACGCCATCGTAACCTACGTTCCCGTAAGTTACCTGTCCGATGTTACCAGCGAGTAGTTCCTAGATGTCGAGAACGCAATTACCCGATGCCGAAGAAATGCAGGTCTGCACCCGCGTTCCGGGCTCGTGTTCCTGACCCGTTCGCAGATCGCGGACGTGGCCGTCCATCAGGCTGACCACGCACGACTGGCAGATGCCCATCCGGCAACCGAAGGGCATCTGCACCCCGGCGCCCTCGCCCGCGTCCATCAGCGACGTGGCGGCATCGGTAGCCACGCTGCGCCCGCTGCGCGCGAAGGTGACCGTCCCACCTTCTCCGGCGGGTGCCGCCTTGGCCACCGCGAACCGCTCCAAGTGCAGGCGGTCGCCGATGCCCGCCGACGACCAAACCTTTTCAGCCTGATTCAGCAGGCCCTCCGGCCCGCACGCCCAGGTCTGCCGTTCGCGCCAATCCGGCACCTCTTGGCCGAGCCGGGCGAGGTCGAGCCGCCCCTGCGCGCGGGTTTCCCGCACCTGCAACCGATAGCCCGGGTGGTCGGCCGCCAACGCGGCCAACTCCGCGCCGAACATCACGTCGGATTCGGTGGGCGCCGAATGCAGGTGTGCGATGTCAGCAATCTGGTTGCGGCGCACCAATGTCCGCAGCATCGACATCACTGGTGTTATCCCAGACCCGGCCGTGAGAAACAGGATCGACGGCGGCGCGGGGTCGGGCAGCACGAAATTTCCCTGCGGCGCGGCCAACCGCACGATGGTCCCCGGCTCGACGCCGTCCACCAGGTGCGCGGAGAGAAAGCCCTCGGGCATGGCCTTCACGGTGATGGTCACCGTGCGCGGTGAGCCGGCCCCGGACGCCGCAGCCGCCGGACTCGACGTCAGCGAATACGAGCGCCAGCGCCAGCGCCCGTTTACCGGCAACCCGATCCCGATGTACTGACCAGGCTGATAGTCGAAGCTGAACCCCCATCCCGGTTTGATCACCAGGGTTGCGGAATCTTCCGTCTCCCGGCGGACCTGCAGGATGCGGCCGCGCAATTCCCGCGCGGACCACAGCGGATTGGCCAGATGCAGATAGTCGTCGGGCAGCAGCGGCGTCGTGATGCGCGCAGCGATCTTGCGCAGCGCATGCCAACCGGGATGCCTCTCGGCCCCTGCGATGGTCGGACGCTTGGTGTCGACGATATTGCCGGTAATCGACGCGTATTTCTTCCCCATAGGAAGCTCCTGCTCACGATGCGACGTTTTGCTTCCGCTTTTACTTCGGTCCGGTGCTTCCCTCCAGAAGGCTACGGTACCGTAACCTACGATACCGTATCCAGGCGCGCAGGCGTGGCGATTAGGCCGGATTGCCTGGCTATCGGATTGCCCGGCTCGCCCCCTCGCCGCTACGCGGCTGGGCGGACCCCCACCTCACGCCGGCTCCGCGGCGCGCGTCGTCGCCGCGCTAAAGCAGGTCAAGCAGGAATGGCAGCTCTTGGTTTGCGTACCAGGCAAGGTCATAATCCTGGGCGTCCCCGACAATCAGGTCAGCGTCCTCGTCGCCCAGGTCGGCAATATCGATGACCTCGATCGCCTTGCTCACGGCCGGTTCAGCGCCCACGTTGTCGACGTACGCGGCGATCACCTGTTCGACCGCTACGGGAGCGCCGAGCCTCACGACGGCGTCGTCGAGATCCGGACGGAACTTGACATCGTCGACGTCGGCGGCCAGCACCACCCGTCGCGGTGCCGCGGCCTCGCCGGTTCCTTCGGCTTTCTGGGCGGCCAGCAGGCGTAGCGAGGCCATTGCCGCCTCACGCAGCGCGACGTCGGCAAGCTCATCGTCGTCACCCTCGGCGTAGGCCTCACGCAACGTCGGCGTCACTGCAAACGCGGTGCCGCTGACCGGCCACAACGAGCCATCGGCCACGAGCTGCTGCAGCATCGTCAGCGTGGCCGGGATGTAGACGTGCGTCACCGGTGGCGACCCGGTGCGACCGCTCTTGCGACCGGCTCCGCCTCATGGTGGCGACCCGCTGCGACCGGCTGCGCCGCTCTTGCGATCGGCTCCGCCTCATGGTGGCGACCCGCTGCGACCGGCTGCGCCGCTCTTGCGATCGGCTCCGCCTCATGGTGGCGACCCGCTGCGACCGGCTGCGCCGCTCTTGCGATCGCCACTCAGCTATTTTTTGGCAAGGAACTTCGCCGCATGGTCGTCGACGTACGTCGACAGCTCTCGCGGCGGCCGCTGGTAGTTACCAGACACCACCGGCCGGTCCGGCAGCGTGACCTTCGGCTTTTCAACCTCCTCGTACTCGATCGTGGACAGTAGGTGGGACATCATGTTCAGCCGCGCGTTCTTCTTGATGTCCGATTCCACGACAAACCACGGGCTGCTCGAGGTGTCGGTGTGCACCATCACCTCGTCTTTGGCGCGCGAATAGTCCTCCCACCGATACACCGATTCCAGGTCCATCGGGCTCAGTTTCCACTGCCGGACAGGGTCGGTCAGACGCGACTTGAACCGCTTGAGCTGTTCGGTGTCGGATACCGAGAACCAGTATTTGCGCAGCAGAATGCCGTCGTCGATGAGCATCTGCTCGAAGATCGGCGTCTGCCGCAGAAACAGCGCATACTCTGCCGGCGTGCAGAATCCCATGACCTTCTCGACGCCGGCGCGGTTGTACCACGACCGATCGAAGAGCACGATCTCCCCCTTCGCGGGCAGATGCGTGATGTAGCGCTGGTAATACCATTGACCGCGTTCCCGGTCGGTCGGCGCCGGCAACGCGGTGATCTGGGCGATCCGCGGACTGAGGTACTCCGTGATCCGCTTGATCGCGCCGCCCTTGCCCGCCGCGTCACGGCCTTCGAATATCACCACCACACGGGCCCCGGTATGCCGCACCCACTCCTGCAACTTCACGAATTCCGTTTGCAGGCGGAATAATTCGGCTTCGTAAACATCGTCGGGGACCTTGCGTTCGTCCAGCGCGCTTGATTTCTTCTTCTTCGCCTTAGCCGTGTCACCATTATTAGTCGCGGTACTCATGACAACGGATGGTATATGCATCCGGCGGTTTTGACCTGTCGAAAATTATCGGGACGCTTCCAGCAGCTCGTCAAGCGACTGGCCGAGCAGTCCCGGCAGCAGGTCGACGTCGCTCATGGCATCGCGGTCGGCATTGATTCCGTAATAGAGCATGCCGTTATAGGACGTCACACTGATCGCCAGCGCCTGGTTGTGCAGTAGCGGCGGCACGGCATAGGTCTCCAACAGCTTCGTCCCGGCGATGTACATCTGCGACTGAGCCCCGGGAGCATTGGTGATCAACAGGTTGAACGCCCGCTTGGAATAGCGCGGATAGCTGGTGGCCACGCGGATACCCATGGCGTGCAGAGTTGGTGGCGCAAAACCAGACAGGGTGACGATGGTCCTGGCGTCGACCAGGCTGGCGGCCGTCGGGTTCGTTTCGGTGGCGTGCGCGATCTGCGACAGCCGCACCACGGCGTTGGCCTCGCCTACCGGCAGGTCGACCAGGAAGGGCGTCACTTGGCTGATCGCCTGACCCGGGCCGGTCGAGCCGAGCGGGTCATCGGCGTAGACCGACAGCGGCGCCATCGCCCGAACGGTCGCTGTCGCCGGCACCGGTTCACCGCGTGACATCAGCCAGTTTCCGAGTGCGCCGGCCACCACCGCCAGCACCACATCGTTGACGTCGCAGTCGTAGCGCGCCCGCACCGTCCGGTAGTCCTCCAGCCGGCCACTGGCAACCGTGAACCGCCGGTTGCGCGAAACGGTGGCGTTCAGCGGGCTGCTGGGCGCGGTGCCACGCGCTATTGTGCGTGCGACATCGACGACGCGGCGACCGGCGTCCAGCAGTTCGCCGTAGTTGGTTGCCAACCCGGCCATGGCGGAACCGACGGCCTGCAGCTGCGCGCTTGGCCCCAGCGCCCAATCGCCGAGCGCGCCCAACAGCAGCCGGGTGGATCCAGGTTCGCCTTCCGGTATCCAGATGTCTTCGGGGAATGGCGGAGGATTCCGTGTGCGATCGGCGATGACGTGGCCGATCTCCAGCGCGGTCATACCGTTGATCAGCGCCTGGTGCGACTTGGTGTAGAGGGCGACGCGGTTTTTGGAGAGGCCTTCGACGAGGGACATCTCCCACAATGGTCGGGACTTGTCCAGCGGCCGTGCGGCCAGTCGCGCGACCAGCTCGTGCAGCTGCTCGTCACTGCCTGGCGATGGCAGCGCCACCCGCCTGACGTGATAGGTGATGTCGAAGTCGCTATCGTCAATCCAGACCGGCCTGGCCGCACCGATCCACACTTCTCGGACCTTCTGACGGTAGCGCGGCACCTGGGCCAGCCGTTGCTCGACGGTGGCCAGCAGCGTCTCGTAGCTCAACCCACCGCGCGGGCGGCGCAGGATCGACAGTGATCCGACGTACATCGGGGTGGCAGTGTTCTCCAACCGATAGAAGGACGCATCCGCTGTGGACAACCGGGTCACCATTACGGCCCTGTCCTCCTTATCAATTGGTCGCGTCCGGCGATCTTTTTGCCCACGGTAATCGCCCGGTGCAAGCCCGTCACGGTGCGGGTACGGGCGAGCGCCAATTGTGCGATCATTGCCGACAACTGAAATCACCCGGAAAAACATGGTCTGCCAACTCTCCAGCAGGCTCCGCCTTTTCGTTACCCATTCGTTTCGAGTGAGTTGGAGAGTTCCCGTTGACCATTAGTCCTGTCGTGAGTCAATCGCCCCTCGACGGCTTCGCCGTCGTTCCCGTCGTCGAGTACGAGCCACCAACGCAAAGCGCCGCTCAACGCCGCCCGGCAGTTCCCCCCGCAGCGTCGCCGAGTCGCGCCCAGTGCGCGCCGCACCGGCCTTACCGCAGGCAATCGGAGGCCGCGCCGGGCGCAGCGCCGGTCATGTCAGCACCGATGCGCCAGGCGGCGATGTTCGCCGACGCCGCACTGCGCCGAGTGCTGGAAGTCATCGACCGCCGCCGTTCGCTGGCCCAGCTACGGCCCTTGCTGGCGCCCAGCCTGGTCGAGTCGGTGCCGTCGCTGGGCCGTTCGGCCGCCGGGCACGAGGGTGCCGCAGTACTGCGCCGGGTGGGTTTGCAACCGGTGGCGCAGCGCGGCGCGGAGACCGCTGCCGAGGTTTTCGGTTCCTACAGCCGCGGGCACCGGGTCCACGCCATCGCCTGCCGGGTGGAACAGGTGCCTGCCGGTAACGGGACTCGATGGCAAGTGGTCGCCCTGCACATCGGTTGATGAAGGTTGGCGCTTCGAGTGTGCGCCTGCGGCTTTGCGTGTGCGGTCAGGGCGGCGATCCGGCGAATTTTCCGCCCAGGTTGCACAGAGGTTGATGCCCGGGCACGGACGCTAGCTTCTCTTCGCTGATTTCGGCGGCTTGGCACCGCGGCCCTGCTGCCGCGCGGCTGCACGCCGCTCGCGCCGACTGCCGCCGCCGGGCACACCCGCCGGCGTCTTCTGGGCGCCGCCGCCGTTGCGCTGCACCTGCGCCGAGCCGTCCTCCGACGGGCCGGAATAGGTCAGGGCAGGGGATTCGTCGTCAATACCCTTGGCGCGCAACACACTAGGGGCCTCTTCGCGAACCGTAGCCGGCGGGGCGGCATCGGATTGCTCGGCGGCGGCCGTTGCGAATTCCGCCAGCCCTTCCGGCGCCGCCACCGGCGCTACCTGCGGCGCGGGGACCGCCTCGACCGCGACATTGAACAAGAAGCCGACCGACTCCTCTTTCATGCCGTCGAGCATGGCCATGAACATGTCGTAGCCCTCACGCTGGTACTCCACCAACGGATCGCGCTGCGCCATTGCCCGCAGCCCGATGCCCTCCTTGAGGTAGTCCATTTCGTACAGGTGCTCGCGCCACTTGCGGTCGATGACGCTAAGCAACACATTGCGCTCCAGCTGGCGCATCGCGCCCTCGCCGGCCATTTCCTCGAGCTTGGCTTCCCTTGCAGCATAAGCACGTTCGGCGTCTTTGAGCAGCGCGTCAAGCAATTCTTCACGGGTCAGCTCATCGCGTTCCGAGTCGTCGTCGAGACGGGTCAGCGTCTCGTGCTCGATCCCGACCGGGTACAGCGTCTTGAGCGCGGTCCACAACGCGTCCAGATCCCAATCCTCGGCATAGCCTTCGGTGGTCGCGCCGTTCACGTAGGCGGTGACGACGTCGACGAGCATGTCGGTGGCCTGCTGCTGCAGATTCTCGCCGTCGAGGATGCGGCGGCGCTCGGCGTAGACCACCTTGCGCTGCTGGTTCATCACCTCGTCGTACTTGAGGACGTTCTTGCGGACCTCGAAGTTCTGCTGCTCGACCTGGGTCTGTGCGCTCTTGATCGCCCGGGTGACCATCTTGGCTTCGATCGGCACATCGTCGGGCAGGTTCAGCCGGGTCAGCAGCGTCTCCAGCGCGGCACCGTTGAACCGGCGCATGAGCTCGTCGCCCAATGACAGGTAGAAGCGTGACTCGCCGGGGTCGCCCTGCCGGCCGGACCGGCCGCGCAACTGGTTGTCGATGCGCCGCGATTCGTGCCGTTCGGTGCCCAGCACATACAGGCCGCCGGCCTCGATCACTTCGGCGGCCTCCTTGACGGCCTCCTCCTTGACGACAGGCAGTTCCTGGTGCCAGGCCTCCTCGTACTCGTCGGGAGTCTCCACCGGGTCGAGTCCCCGCGCACGCAGCCGCAGGTCGGTCAGAAAGTCGACGTTGCCGCCCAGCACGATGTCGGTGCCGCGGCCGGCCATGTTGGTGGCGACGGTGATGCCACCTCGACGGCCCGCCTCGGCGATGATTTCCGCCTCTTGCTCGTGGAACTTGGCGTTGAGCACGTTGTGCGGGATGCGCCGTTTGGTGAACTGACGCGACAGATACTCCGAACGCTCAACGCTGGTGGTGCCGATCAGAACCGGTTGGCCCTTCTCGTAGCGCTCGGAGACGTCGTCGACCACCGCGATGTATTTGGCCTCTTCGGTCTTGTAGATCAGATCCGTCTGGTCTTCGCGGATCATCTCCTTGTTGGTCGGGATCGGAACCACGCCAAGCTTGTAGATCTCGTGCAGCTCGGCCGCCTCGGTCTGGGCGGTGCCGGTCATGCCGGCGAGCTTCTCGTAGAGCCGGAAGAAGTTCTGCAGCGTGATGGTGGCCAGGGTCTGGTTCTCGGCCTTGATCTCGACGTGTTCCTTGGCCTCGATGGCCTGGTGCATGCCTTCGTTATAGCGGCGACCGAGCAAAACGCGACCGGTGAACTCGTCGACGATGAGCACCTCGCCGTCNNCTGACCAGCGGAGAGTTGGCGGCCGCGTAAAGGTTGTCGATGCCAAGCTGGTCTTCGACGAACTCCACGCCCTTTTCGTGCACACCGACGGTGCGTTTGCGCAGGTCCACTTCGTAGTGGACGTCCTTTTCCATCAGCGGGGCCAACCGGGCGAACTCG
>PLSK01000291.1:16022-24255 GCA_003165155.1 Mycobacterium sp.
CCGTAGGTGATGTCGGCGTTGTACGCGACGCGGCGTTCGTCGGGTGTCATGGCGGCCAGGATCACCCCGACCTGCAGCCCGAGGAACCGGTGCACGCGGCCCATCCACTCGCTGTCACGTTTGGCCAGGTAATCGTTGACGGTGACGATGTGCACGCCCTTGCCCGCCAGTGCGTTGAGATAAGCGGGCAACACACAGGTCAGGGTCTTGCCCTCACCGGTCTTCATCTCGGCGACATTGCCCAGGTGCAGCGCGGCGGCGCCCATCACCTGNNCGCCGCCTGAACTCGTCGGTCTTGGCCTTGAGCTCGGCGTCGCTGAGTTTCTCGATCTCGTCGGACAACGTGTTGACATAGTCGGCTACCCGCTTGAGGCGCTTGACCATGCGACCTTCACCAAGGCGCAACAACTTCGACAGCACAGCTATGTCCCTTGTAGGTAGGAGTCTTCTTCTATCAGGCGACTCCCATCGTAGGCGACGACCCGGTGATGGCCGCCGATCCTCAAGCCGGTCGGATCAACCCAGCCGGATCAAGCCCGTCGAAATCAGGCCAGCCGAATCAATCCATAGTCGTAGGCGTGGCGACGATAGACAACGGACGGCAATTCGGTCTCCTTGTCGTAGAACAAAAAGAAGTCGTGCCCGACAAGCTCCATCTCGTAGAGCGCGTCATCGACCGTCATCGGCGTGGCCTGGTGGTCCTTGGTGCGCACCACCCTGCCCGGCTCGTGGTCCAGGCTCTGGTCGTCGTGTTGATGCGCGTCCGCCGGGTCGGTGTTGAATGCCTTGTCCGGCAGCTGGGAGACCGCGGTGGCCTCGGCCAACGAGACCGGGGTCTTGTCGCCGTAATGCACTTTGCGTCGATCCTTGCCCCGGCGCAGCCGGCTCTCGAGTTTGACGACCGCGGACTCCAGCGCGGCGTAGAAGCTGTCGGCGCACGCCTCACCGCGGACTACCGGCCCACGGCCGCGAGCGGTGATCTCCACGCGCTGACAGGACTTACGCTGGCGACGGTTGCGTTCATGGTTGAGTTCGACATCGAATAAGTAGATGGTCCGGTCGAACCGTTCCGAGCGAACGAGCTTCTGCGAGACGTAGGTGCGGAAGTGCTCGGGGATCTCGACGTTGCGGCCCTTGAACACAATCTCGGCCTTCGCCGTCGGTTCGACCGGTTCCTCGGTTCCAACCGGTGCTTCGTCCAGAACCTGACCGGAATCCACGGTAAGTCTTGACATACGTGCCAACTCGTTTCTTTTTTCACGGCACACGCGATCTGCGTGGCCAGATTTCTAAGAAAACGCGCCGACGAGGTAAGAGCGGTTTTATGAAAATCACCGCCGCAGGGCGCCCGCCGGTGCAAGGTGTCGAATACTCACCCCCTCCGCATGTGGCGCCTCGACGTGGGAATCGCGACCCGCGAGTCAAGACCAATGAAGTCCCAGGAGTCCCTGAAGGTTGTCCTCGACGTTAGACCGTGTTCGCCTTGACGTGCCACCAAATTGGCTTACCTGTTGCAAGTTCTTCACAAACATTCTTGCCGGCCTCATTGGGGATTCACCGCTCTACGCGGCCGCGATCACCAGCACCGCGGCTACCCGGACCCCGGCGGCTTGCAGGATCCGCACCGACTCGCGAGCCGTCGCCCCGGTGGTGACGACGTCGTCGACCAGCACAACCTCGGTGACCGGCCGCGCACCCCGCAGCACCACCCGGCCGGCGATATTACGCTCGCGCGCCGCAGTTCCAAGGCCCATCGAGTCGCGGGCCAGTGCCTTCATCCGCAACGCCTGGACAACGGTGATCGCACGGCAATCTGGCAGCGCGGCCAGCGACATCTGGGCCAACCGGGCCATCCGGGTGACGGGGTCACCCCCGCGCCGCCGCGCCGCCGAACGTCGTGTCGGCGCGGGCACGATCGTCAGCGGGGCCTCGACCATGCCCCAGACCAAGAGCCGGTGTACACCGATGGCCAGTGCCCGCGCCAACGGTGCGACGAGGTCGCCGCGGCCGCGCTCCTTCATTGCGAGGATCACCTGTCGACGGGCGCCGGCGTACCGGCCGAGCGCGAACACCGGAACCTGCGGATCCACGCGCGGGTTCACCACATGCGGCTTGTCGGCAGGCACGGACAGCTCCACGGCGCACGCATCGCACCAGCGGGTCGACGGAACCCCGCAGCCGCCGCATTCCAGCGGCAGGATGAGATCGAGCATGTCGCAAGTGTGCCGACCGGGGGTGACAGTGTTCTTCTTGAAGGGGTTCTCGAACGCCTCCGGCTCTAGCCCGGTAACACCGGGACCGCGCCGCCCACCATCAATCCGGACACCTCCGACCAGCCCTGTTGGCTGTCGGCGGCGGACGCCGAATACTGCAGCAGTCCTTGCGGAGCCGCCACATAAACCGTCGACGGATTGGCCGCAATCGCCGTCAGCGGAATCTGCAAGCCGCGGGCGGGCGCATCGGAGTTCACGCCGTCGAGGTTCACGTACGACACCGGATGTGCCGCGTCGGTGCGGGTCACCGCGATGTCGTCACCGGTTCGCCAGGACAGCGACACCACCGAGGTACCCAGCCCGAAACCCAACCGCCGTGGGTAGGTCAGGGCATATTGGCCCGCCTGGGTCTGCTCGACACCGGCCAGGATCACCTGGCCGGCGATGACCATCGCGGCACGTGTCCCGTCCCGGGACAGCTGCAGGTCTGTGATCGGCCCCGGGAAGCGGCTGGCCACCGCGGCGGAATCCACCGGAATACGTGCGGGTTGTCCCGACGCCGGTTCCTGGATCGCGCGGAGCACGTTGTTAGCGTCGACCACTACCCAGACCGCGTCGTCCAGCGACCAGCTGGGCCGAGACAGGCTGTGCCCGTCGGCCGACTGGACCGCCTCGCCGCCAAGATCACCGATCCACAGTGACTCGGCCATGTCCGGGGCACCGCGCCGCAGCGTGACCACAGACGCCACCTGGCGCCCGCCGCGTGACAGCGCGGCGCCGGTCTGGTCCCCCATCCGCCCGAAAGCGCCGGACACGTTGGCGGCATGCTGTCCGTCCAACGACATCAACGAGCCGTTCACCAGGGCATGCAACCCCGCACCGGCGCCGTCGGCCACGCCCGGGTCGGTGGCCGCGACATCGGAGGTGGTCCAGCCATCGACGAACCTGTCGTCCAGCGGCGCGCCGTCGGCGTTGATCACGTACGGGCCTCTGATGTCCGCTCGCGCCAGAGTCCAAATAATCTGCGCGGCAAGCAATTGCCTGCTGTGCGGGTCGGTGGTGGACAGTTTCTCCAGATCGATGCGAGCACCGCCGTAGCCGCGGCCGATCCCGTTCTTGCCACCGTCGGCCCGGGTCACCGGCCCGCGCAGCCGCAGCGGCGGAGCGAGCAGATTGCGTACCGTGTGCGCCATCTCGGGCCGCGGTCCGGCCAGCATCTTGGAGACGAGTTCAGTGGGCAACTGATCATGATCCGAGACCGCGACGTAGCGCGGGTCGGGAACCACCGTTTTGCCAGTCGGATCGGCGAAGTACAAGGTGTTGCGTTTGTAGGTCGCCTGAAACTGTTGCCAGTCCAGGAAGACGCCGTTGGGCAGGCGATCGATTCGCCAGCCACCGGACGTCTTGACCAACGCGATCGATCCCGGGTCCGGCAGTTCGCCCTCCGCGGTCTCGAACACTCCGACATCGGACAGCGAACCCAGGATATCCCCCCGCATCGTCGCCGAAACACGTTCGGCAGCACGGGTTTCAACGAAAACCACATGGTCGATCAGCAGCGCGCTACCGGCATCGTCCCACGAGTTCGAGGCCGACTGGGTGAGGAATTGCCGCGCCGCCAGATGCCGGTTGGCCGGGTCGGCCGTGGCCTTCAGGAATTCGCGCAACAGCACGTCGGGATCCATACCCGGGGTCGGTTTGGGCAGATTCGACGGTGCCGGGTGCTCCACCGTGCCGATCGCCTGCGGTGCCGACGAGCTGGGCACCCCCGCACAGCCGGCGAGCAACGTGGTGAGCAACACCAGCCGCGATATCGCCAGGAGCCGCCGCACCCTAAACGCTCCACTCGGCGTGCTCGCGTTGTTGCGGACGCTCGTTGGGTTCGGGCTCAAGCGGTTCCGGGCTCGCTTGTGCCGCCTGCGGAACTGGTTTCATGGGCAACGGGCTGGTGGTGACCTTGTGGCCGCGAATGAGGGGAAGGGTCAGCCGGAAGCACGCACCTTCGCCGGGCTCGCCCCATGCCTCCAGCCGGCCCTGGTGCAGCCGAGCGTCCTCGACACTGATTGCCAGACCCAGCCCGGTGCCGCCGGAGCGCCGCACCCGAGACGGGTCCGAACGCCAGAACCGGCTGAACACCAGCTTCTCCTCGCCGGGTCGCAGCCCGATTCCGTAGTCGCGCACGGTGACTGCGACCGTATCTTCGTCGGCGCCCATCCGGATTCGCACCGGTTTGTGCTCAGCGTGGTCGATGGCGTTGGCGATCAAATTGCGCAGGATGCGCTCCACCCGCCGCGGATCGACCTCGGCAATCACGTCTTCGGGCGGCACGTCCACGAGCAGCTCGATACCGGCGTCTTCGGCCAGGTGGCCGACGTTGGCCAACGCTTTCTGCACCGTGGTGCGCAAATCGACCGCCTCAACCGACAATTCGGCCACCCCGGCGTCGTGCCTGGAGATCTCCAGCAGGTCGTTGAGTAGCGTCTCGAACCGGTCCAGTTCGCTGACCATCAGTTCGCTCGAGCGCCGCAACGTGGGGTCGAGGTCGTCGCTGTGGTCGTAGATCAAGTCGGCGGCCATCCGCACCGTGGTCAGCGGCGTGCGCAGTTCGTGGCTGACGTCGGATGTGAAGCGGCGCTGCAGGTTACCGAATTCTTCGAGCTGAGTAATCTGCCGCGACAGGCTCTCGGCCATGTCGTTGAACGAAACGGCCAGCCGGGCCATGTCGTCCTCGCCGCGCACCGGCATTCGTTCGGACAGATGCCCTTCGGCGAATCGTTCGGCAATGCGTGAGGCGGACCGCACCGGCACCACCACCTGGCGCGAAACCAGCAGGGCGATGCCCGCGAGCAACACCAGCAGCACCGCGCCGCCGGTGACCATCGTCCCGCGCACCAGGGTCACGGTGGCCTGTTCGTTCTTGAGGGGAAAGATCAGGTACAGCTCCAGGTTGGCCACCTGTGACGACGCCGGCGTGCCGATGATCAGGGCCGGTCCCGAGAAGCCTTCGGTGTGCACCGTCGCGTACTGGTAGCCCGCCTGCCCGGCTTTGATGAAGCCGCGCAACGTGTTCGGCACCTGATCGACGGGCCCCACCGAGGTCGCGGCGCGTGGACCGTCGCCGGGCACCATCAGCACGGCGTCGAATGCGCCGGCCAGCCCGGCACCCGAGGTCGGGTCAGCCTTTGACGTCAGCGTGTTACGGGCAAGCTGAAGGCTGCTGTCCAGGGAACGCGTCTCCTCGCCGTTGACGATCCCACCGACGGTGGTACGCGCGCGCTCGAGCTGCTCGGTGGCGGCCTTGACCTTGACGTCGAGCACACGATTGGTGAGCTGGCTGGTCAGCACGAAGCCGAGCGCCAAGATCACAGCCAATGACAGCCCGAGAGTCAGCGCCACAACTCGCAGCTGAAGCGATCGACGCCAGGCGATGCCTACGGCCCGACTCAGCGCACCCATGCCGCGTGTCATGGGGCCAGACCGCCCCCAGCGACTTCGAGTGCGTCGCCGCGAGCCAAAGATCACCAGCGCCGCTCCTCCGCATCAGAATCGTCGCCGGGACGGATCACGGGGGTCCGGCCTTGTACCCAACTCCTCGAACGGTCAACACCACAGTCGGGTTCTCCGGGTCCTTCTCAACCTTGGCCCGCAGCCGCTGGACATGAACATTCACCAGGCGCGTGTCCGCGGGGTGACGATATCCCCACACCTGTTCGAGCAGCACATCTCGAGTAAACACCTGCCGCGGTTTGCGTGCCAGCGCTACCAGCAGGTCGAACTCCAGCGGTGTCAGGGAGATCTGCTCGTCGTTCCGGGTGACCTTGTGCGCCGGTACGTCGATCTCGACATCGGCGATGGACAGCATCTCGGCGGGCTCGTCGTCGTTGCGCCGCAGCCGCGCGCGCACCCGGGCGACAAGTTCCTTGGGCTTGAAGGGCTTCATGATGTAGTCGTCGGCTCCCGACTCCAGGCCCAGCACCACGTCCACGGTGTCGGTCTTGGCGGTCAGCATCACAATCGGAACGCCGGAGTCAGAGCGCAACACCCGGCACACGTCGATGCCGTTCATACCGGGCAACATCAAGTCCAGCAGCACCAAATCGGGGCGCAGCTCACGCACCGCAGTAAGGGCCTGAGTGCCGTCGCCGATGACCGCGGTGTCGAAGCCCTCCCCACGCAGCACAATCGTGAGCATCTCAGCCAGCGAAGCGTCGTCGTCAACGACCAGAATCCTTTGCCTCATGGTGTCCATGGTGGCATCAGATCGGGATAAAACTCTGGTACCACACGGGCGTTTCTTGCCCGATAGGCGCAAATACCCGAAAAAACGGGTCAAAACCTGCTAATCGGCGGCCAAAGTGGCGGCCAGCCGGTGTGGATCGACGTCCGCGTCGGCGACCAGCCAGGGTCCACCCCAGTCCGCGGCGGCCAGTTCGACGTACACCGCACCGGTGCGCCGCTGCAGCCCATCGTCGCGTTCGTAGCTGTCGCGGGGCCGGCCTGGCTCTGACCGGGCCCGGCCACGGGCCCGCTCTCCGGCGAGCTCGGCGGACACCGCGAGCAGCACCTGCCAGTCCGGCCGAGGCACCCCCAGCCGCTGGTATTCGAGCCGGTCCACCCAGGCCACCGCCTGCCCCGCCGAGTCCTCATGCAGGCGTGCGGCGCTGTAGGCCGCGTTGGATGCGACGTAGCGATCCAGAATCACCACGTCGTGGTCACGACGCAACCCTTCGATCTCCTCGACCGCCCCGGCGCGGTCGAGGGCGAAAAGCATCGCCATCGCATACACCGACGACGCGAGATCACCATGATCGCCATGCAGGGCCTCCGCCGCGACGTCGGCGGTCACCGACTGCCCGTAGCGCGGGAACGCCAGGATGGCCACCGACTTCCCAGCAGCCCCAAAAGCACTGCGCAGACCCTCTGACAGGGTTCGCTTGCCCGCGCCGTCAACCCCTTCGATGGCGATCAGCACGGCGCGAGTCGGTGCTCAGTAGCGGTAGTGGTCGGGCTTGTAGGGGCCCTCGACGTCGACACCGAGGTATTCGGCCTGGTCCTTGGTCAGCTTGGTCATGTTGCCGCCCAGCGCCTCGACGTGGATGAGGGCCACCTTCTCGTCGAGATGCTTGGGCAGCCGGTACACCTCGTTGTCGTACTCGTCGTTCTTGGTCCACAACTCGATCTGAGCGATCGTCTGGTTGGCGAAGCTGTTGCTCATCACGAACGACGGGTGCCCAGTGGCGTTGCCCAGGTTGAGCAGCCGGCCCTCGGACAGCACGATGATCGACCTTCCGGTGTCACCAAAGGTCCACAGGTCGACCTGCGGCTTGATGTTGAGCCGCGTCGCCCCCGACTTCTCGAGTGCGGCCATGTCGATCTCGTTGTCGAAGTGGCCGATGTTGCCCAGGATCGAGTGATCCTTCATCGCCTTCATGTGGTCCAGCGAGATGATGTCCTTGTTGCCCGTGGCGGTCACCACGATGTCCGCATCGGCAATAGCCTCCTCGACCGTCACCACGTCGAAGCCCTCCATCAGCGCCTGCAGCGCGTTGATCGGGTCGACCTCGGTGACGACGACCCGTGCCCCCTGGCCCTTCACCGCCTCAGCGCAGCCCTTGCCGACGTCACCGTAGCCGCAGATGAGGACCTTCTTGCCGCCGATCAGCGCGTCGGTACCGCGGTTGATGCCGTCGATCAGCGAGTGCCGGGTGCCGTACTTGTTGTCGAACTTGGACTTGGTNNGACTTGGTCACCGAGTCGTTGACATTGATCGCCGGGAAGGCCAGGTCCCCGGCCGCCGCGAACTGGTAGAGCCGCAGCACGCCGGTGGTGGTCTCCTCGGTGACGCCCTTGACCGACTCGGAGATCTTGGTCCACTTGGTCTTGTCGGTCTCCAAGCGAGTGCGCACCAGGTTCAGGAACACCTTCCACTCCGCCGAGTCGCCTTCCTCGGCGGGCGGGACCACGCCGGCCTTCTCGTACTGCGCACCGCGCAGCACCAGCATGGTGGCGTCGCCGCCGTC
>PLSK01000004.1:0-1876 GCA_003165155.1 Mycobacterium sp.
GCCGGTGCGGGCCCGCATCACGGCTTCGACGACGACCGCCGATCTGCTCGACCAGCTGCAACGCGCCCACAACGACACACTCGAGCATGAGCACTTGGGGCTCAATGAGATTCACCGCGTCACCGGTCAGGAAAGATTGTTCGACACAGTTTTCGTGTACGAGAACTACCCAACCGACACCGCCGCGTTGTCGGGCGACCACGAGTTGGCCATCACCGAGTTCAGCGGCCGCGACTACTACCACTACCCGCTTGCTGTCCAGGCCGGCCCCGGTAACGAACTCGACCTGCGCGTCCAATATCGTTCCGACGTTTTCGACCTGGCCGACATCGAAGCGCTGATCGAGCGATTCACGCGGGTGTTGGAAGCGATGACGTCCGATCCGGCACGGCGGCTGTCGTCAATCGATGGCTGGAGCAACCCTATGGTGCTATCCCACGGTGTACCCCCGGCGGAGTCGGCACCCGAATACGACGGCAACGGCAGTGGCCAGCACGCCCCGACTGCTGGGGTCGAGCAGTTGCTGACCAGCCTCTACGCCCAGGTGCTGGGCGTAGACCGCGTCGGCGTCGAGGAGTCGTTTTTCGACCTGGGCGGGGATTCGCTGTCGGCGTTGCGGTTGATTGCCGCGATCAATAGAGCCCTTGATGTCGACCTTGCGGTGCCGACGTTATTCGACGCGCCGTCCGTTAGAAGCCTGAGCCGTCAGTTAGGCAGACATGCCAATTCGGTGGAAGAAGTTCGCGCCGTGAGCCCGGCCATCGATCTTTAAGGCTGCTTCAGTCGTAGGCCGTCTACCACGCACCTGGCACCAGGCGATAGCGAACCTTCTGCGAGTATTCGCGATATCCGTCCAAATCTTGTTGCAGCAGCTTCTCCTCGTCACGGATGCGCGTGGCGAGCACGATCAGCCCGGGAACGACGAAGACGAGTCCCCAGTACGAACCAAGTGCAAGGGGGATGCCGACCATCATGATGACGTTGCCGGTGTACATCGGGTGCCGCACCAGCCCATACAGACCCGTGGACACGACCGTCTGGCCTGCCTCCACCTGGACGGTCGCGGCTGCATAGCTGTTCTGAACGATCACCATCGCCACCACACCCAGTCCAACGGCCACCAGAACATCACCAACCAGGCAGACTGCCGTTGGTACCGGGGACCAGCCAAAGCGATGGTCAAGGGCGCTCACCACGACCATCGCTGCCAGCGACAAGTACAAGCCGGCAATGACGACCTTCTGCGCCATTCGGGCCTCAGCTGTCGGCCCTCCCCGCATCCGCCTCTGCAGCGCAACCGGGTTCGTGCGCAGCAAGTAGATGCTCGGGGCCGATGCCGAAACGCCAACCACCACCAGAAAAACCCATGCTTGCCAGTAATTGAATGTGCCGGCCGGGAAAAACAGCACCAAGCCAAACAAGACAAGCTCAACAAGAGTGAATACCAACAACTTAGGAACGGTTTTCACTGATCCTCCTTCGTCCGTCCGGTGCCGCACGCCAACAGCGCACACCGCGAGCGGCGCACGATGAAACTACCGCCGCCTGCCCCCCGCGACGCGTGTGGGGGAGGCCATCGACCAATATCGGCGAAATACAGTTATACAAGTGTGTAACGAGATAGGTTTTTACTCGCTAGTAATGGTGACCGTGGTGCGGGGGCGTACCACTCCGCGACGGTCTTCGGAGGTCGGCAGTGTCGTACGTGAACGTGGTGCCGGACACGTTGGCGGCGGCGGCGGCGGATGTGGCGGCAATCGGCTCGGGAATCAGTGCTGCCCAAGCGTCGGCGGCCGCCGCGACTACCGTGGTGAGTCCTGCCGCTCTTGATGAGGTCTCGATTGCGGTCTCGACGGCGTTTTCCGAATTCGGCACG
>PLSK01000004.1:1952-2551 GCA_003165155.1 Mycobacterium sp.
AATGGGACGTCGCAGGCCAGCCCGAATGGCCAAAACGGTGGCTTGTTATTCGGCAACGGCGGCAACGGCTGGAACTCCAACGTTGCCGGCGTGAATGGCGGAAACGGCGGGCTGGCCGGGATCTTCGGCAACGGCGGCACCGGCGGGACCGGTGGGTCCGGTGCGACCGGTGGCAACGGTGGGGCTGCCGTCTGGCTGGGCAACGGCGGGACCGGCGGGGCTGGCTGGAACGCCACCACCTCCGGCATGAACGGCGGTAACGGCGGAGCCGGCGGGGCCGCCGGGTTCTACTTCGGTACCGCCGGTGTCGGTGGGGCCGGTGGGTCGGCGATCGACGGTATGGGCGGTACCGGCGGGGCCGGCGGCACCGTAGGTTTTCTCGGGGGTGCCGGCTTGGGCTTGGGCACTCCGACCGGCGGCACTGGCGGGGCCGGGGGCACCAGCGTGAGCGGCACCGGCGGCACCGGTGGGGTTGGCGGGGCTGGCTTTGAGTTCGGCGGTACCGGCGGGGCCGGCGGCGAGGGCGCCACCGGTGGCATCGGCGGCGCGGGCGGCGTTGCGTTCAACTCGGGGTGGGGACCTGCCGTCGGCGGGACCGG
>PLSK01000245.1 GCA_003165155.1 Mycobacterium sp.
GGAAGCCGTTTAGGAAGCCGTTTAGCGACGGGTCAGATCACCCTCATCCGTGCATTACTGCGCACGTCCCACCACGCCGTAGCAAGCGCGGCCAGGATCCTGCGCGCCCTGGATGTCTGCCCGCCCAGGCGCAATGACAGGATGGTTTCGGACATCGACCGCAGTTCCGCGGCGGTACACAAAGGTGTGGTAAGCCAGATGTCGACCTACGCCGACCCACGAGTAATCGAGGAGTCAAAAGAGATGGCCTTCTCCGTCCAGATGCCGGCACTCGGTGAGAGCGTCACCGAGGGGACGGTTACCCGCTGGCTCAAGCAGGAAGGCGACACGGTCGAACTCGACGAGCCTCTCGTCGAGGTGTCGACCGACAAGGTCGACACCGAAATCCCAGCGCCCGCCGCGGGTGTGCTCACCAAAATCATCGCCCAGGAGGACGACACCGTCGAGGTTGGCGGCGAGCTGGCCGTCATCGGCGACGCTTCGGAGTCTGAACCCAAATCCGAGGCCGTACCCGCTGCAGCGCAGCCTGCCCCGCGCGAAGCGGAGGCACAGCCCGAACCCGCCGCGCAACCAGAACCCGAACCCGCGGCGCCGGCGCCGGCGCCGGTGCCGCAGTCTTCCGGTAGCGGCACCACGACTCCGGTGCTGATGCCCGAGCTCGGCGAATCGGTGACCGAGGGCACCGTGACGCGCTGGCTCAAGAAGGTCGGGGATTCGGTACAGGTTGACGACGCCCTGGTAGAAGTGTCCACCGACAAGGTGGACACCGAGATCCCGTCACCGGTGGCCGGCGTCTTGGTCAGCATCACCGCCGACGAAGACGCCACCGTCGCGGTCGGCGGCGAGTTGGCAAAGATCGGTGCCGGTTCCGACGCCAGCGCGGCGCCGGCGCCCGCGCCCGAACCCACTCCTGAGCCCAAGCCTGAACCCAAGCCCGAGCCNNAGCCGGAGCCGAAAGCCGCACCCGCACAGGCCGAGCCGGCGCCGGAATCCGGGGACTCGGGTCCAGAAGGCGCGCCGTACGTGACCCCGCTGGTGCGTAAACTGGCCACCGAAAACAACATTGACCTTGCCGCGATAACCGGCACCGGCGTGGGTGGTCGCATCCGCAAGCAGGACGTGCTGGCCGCAGCCGAGGAAAAGCAACGGCAGAAGGCGGCCGCCACGAAGGCGCCCGCGCCGTCAGCGCAAGCCCCGGCCGCCGAGCCGGCCGCGAAAGCTCCCTCGGCCGCGCCGCCCACTCCGGCGCCCGCGCTGGCGCACTTGCGCGGCACCACGCAGAAGGCCAGCCGGATCCGCCAGGTCACCGCCAAGAAAACCCGCGAATCCCTGCAGGCCACGGCACAACTCACCCAGACCCACGAGGTCGATATGACCAAGATCGTGGGTTTGCGGGCCAGGGCCAAGGCCGCGTTCGCTGAGCGTGAGGGCGTGAACCTGACCTTCTTGCCGTTCATCGCCAAGGCCGTGATCGACGCCCTCAAGATTCATCCCAACATCAACGCCAGCTACAACGAAGACACCAAAGAGATCACCTACTACGACGCCGAGCACCTCGGCTTCGCCGTCGACACCGAGCAGGGCCTGCTCTCCCCCGTCATCCACAACGCAGGCGACTTGTCGCTGGCCGGGCTCGCCAGGGCGATCTCAGACATCGCCGCACGAACCCGCTCCGGCAATTTGAAGCCCGACGAATTGTCCGGTGGCACCTTCACCATCACCAATATCGGCAGCCAGGGCGCATTGTTCGACACCCCGATCCTGGTACCGCCGCAGGCAGCGATGCTGGGCACCGGGGCCATCGTCAAGCGACCGCGGGTGGTTGCCGATGAGAGCGGCAACGAATCGATCGGGGTCCGCTCGATTTGTTATCTGCCACTGACCTATGACCATCGGCTCATCGACGGCGCCGATGCCGGCCGCTTCCTCACGACCGTCAGACACCGACTTGAAGAGGGATCGTTCGAGGCCGATTTAGGACTCTGAGAACGTGGCTCAAGGTGGTCATAAAGCCGTCGTTGCGATAGCGGGTTCGTCCGGTTTGATCGGTTCGGCGTTGGCCGCGGCGTTACGCGCTGCCGACCATCCGGTGCTGCGCATCGTGCGCCGCGCTCCGGCGAACTCCGAAGAACTGCACTGGAACCCGGAAAGCGGCGAGTTCGATGCCGACGCACTCAGCGACGTCGACACCGTGGTCAACCTGTGCGGCATCAACCTCGGCCAGCGTCGGTGGTCGGGCGCCTTCAAACAGACCCTGCGAGACAGCCGCATCGCTCCCACCGAGGTGCTGGCCGGCGCCGTGGTCGACGCCGGGGTCGAAACCCTGATCAACGCCAGCGCGGTCGGCTATTACGGAAACACCAAAGACCGGGTGGTTGACGAAAACGGCCGGACGGGAAGCGGTTTCCTGGCCCAGCTGTGCGAAGACTGGGAGGCCGCGACGCTGCCCGCCCAATACGGGGGTGTCCGTGTCGTGCTGGCCCGCACCGGCCTGGTGCTGGCCGCGGCGGGTGGCGTGCTGCGCCGGATGCGGCCGGTGTACTCGACGGGCCTCGGCTCCCGGCTGGGCAGCGGTCGTCAGTACATGTCATGGATCAGCCTGGAAGACGAGGTGCGGGCGCTGCTGTTCGCCATCTCGAACCCGTCGCTGTCCGGTCCGGTCAACTTGACCGGGCCGGCGCCCGTGACCAACGCCGAATTCACCACCGCGTTCGGCCGCGCGATCAACCGCCCGACGCCGTTGACGATGCCGGGCTTCGCAGTGCGGGCCGCGTTCGGAGAGTTCGCCGACGAGGGGCTGCTTACCGGGCAGCGTGCCATCCCGTCGGCTCTGGAGCGCGCCGGTTTCCAGTTCCACCACAACACGATTGGCGAAGCGCTCGGCTACGCCACCGCCCGGCGCGAGCACGATTAGTCTCGAGCGAGGCTACGCGGCGTCTCCGTCTTCCCTGTCGTCGTCGTCCTGGGTGCGGAACAGTTTTTCGGGGTGGTGGAAGGTGTT
>PLSK01000329.1:0-915 GCA_003165155.1 Mycobacterium sp.
TGGGCGCCGTCGACACCGCGCGCCAAGCGCTCAACGTCGTACGGATGCGACTGCTGGGTGCCGAGGTGGTCTCGGTGGAAAGCGGTTCGCAAACGCTCAAGGACGCTATCAACGAGGCGTTCCGGGATTGGGTTACCAACGCCGACAACACCTACTACTGCTTCGGCACCGCGGCCGGACCGCACCCCTTCCCGACCATGGTGCGTGACTTTCAACGAGTCATCGGGCTGGAGACGAGGGTGCAGATCCAGGCACAGGCGGGCCGATTGCCCGACGCGGTGGTGGCCTGCGTCGGCGGCGGATCTAACGCCATCGGGATCTTCCACGCATTCCTCGACGACCCCGGTGTGCGATTGGTGGGCTACGAGGCGGCCGGCGATGGCGTCGAGACCGGCAGGCATGCAGCCACATTCGCCGGCGGCTCACCCGGTGCGTTCCAGGGATCGTTCTCCTACCTGCTGCAGGACGAGGACGGTCAGACCATCGAATCCCATTCGATCTCAGCGGGTCTGGACTATCCGGGGGTTGGACCCGAGCACGCGTGGCTGAAAGAGACCGGACGGGCCGAATACCAGCCGATAACCGACTCTGAGGCGATGGAGGCGTTTGGTCTGCTGTGCCGCACCGAAGGCATCATCCCGGCCATCGAGTCGGCGCATGCCGTCGCCGGCGCTCTCAAGCTGGGCAGCGAGCTGGGAAGGGGCGCAGTGATTGTGGTCAATTTGTCGGGCCGCGGCGACAAGGACGTCGAGACTGCCGCTAAGTGGTTCGGACTGATGCAGCCGGATCCGGGCAGCCGATGAGCAGGCTCGGCCCGGTGTTTGAAGCGTGCCGCAAGGACGATCGCGCGGCGCTGATCGGCTACCTGCCCACCGGTTATCCCGACGTGCCGACCTCGGTAGCGGGAATGGTTGC
>PLSK01000329.1:958-3336 GCA_003165155.1 Mycobacterium sp.
GCTACGGGGTCGACGCGTTCGCGCGAGATTTGGCGGCGGCCGGCGGATACGGCCTGATCACTCCCGACCTCATCCCCGACGAAGCGCAGCAGTGGCTGGCGGCGTCCGAGGAACACCACTTGGACCGGATATTTCTGGTGGCGCCCTCGTCGACACCGCAGCGATTGGTGACCACGGTCGAAGCATCGCGCGGATTTGTCTACGCGGCGTCGACGATGGGTGTCACCGGGGCGCGCGACGCGGTGTCCAATTCCGCCCCCGAGTTGGTGAGCAGGGTGAAGGCGGTGTCGGACATACCCGTCGGCGTCGGGCTGGGCGTGCGGTCGCGGGAGCAGGCCGCAGAGATCGGCGGTTACGCCGACGGCGTCATCGTCGGTTCGGCGTTGGTGTCGGCGCTCAGTGACGGGTTGCCCGCATTGCATGCGCTGACGGCGGAACTCGCGACTGGCGTGCGCCAACGGGTGTCCGCCTCATGACCATGCTGCCGGTCTATTTTCCTAGCCCGCCGCAGGGCGTCTGGTACCTCGGGCCGGTGCCGATTCGCGCCTACGCGCTGTGCATCATCGTCGGCATCCTGGTCTGTTTGTTCATCGGCGACCGGCGCTGGGCCGCGCGGGGCGGCGAGCGCGGCGTCATCTACGACATCGCGCTGTGGGCGGTGCCATTCGGATTGGTCGGCGGCAGGCTCTATCACCTGGCCACCGATTGGCGGACGTATTGGGGTCCGGGGGGCGCCGGCTTCGGCGGTGCGGTGCGAATCTGGGATGGCGGATTGGGCATCTGGGGCGCGGTAGCCCTCGGTGGCGTCGGAGCGTGGATTGGTTGCCGTCGCCACGGAATTCCGTTGCCGGCCTTCGGTGACGCGCTTGCTCCCGGGCTGGTCCTGGCCCAGGCCATCGGCCGGGTCGGGAACTACTTCAACCAAGAGCTGTACGGGCGGGAAACCGCTCTGCCATGGGGCCTGGAGATCTTCTACCGCCGGGATCCCTCGGGATATGTCGACCCGCATTCGCTCGACGGCATCTCCACCGGGCAGATCGCGGCGGTCGTGCAACCGACGTTTCTGTATGAATTGATTTGGAACGTCCTGGTATTCGTCGCATTGATCTACATCGACCGACGGTTCACGCTGGGCCACGGGCGACTGTTTGCGATCTATGTCGCCGGCTACTGCATCGGGCGCTTCTGCGTCGAGTTGCTCCGCGACGACACCGCCACACACATCGCTGGAATCCGGATCAATTCGTTCACGTCGACTTTCGTGTTCATCGGGGCCGTCGTCTACCTCATGGTTGCGCCCAAGGGCCGCGAGGATCCCGAGAGCCTGCGTGGCACCGATTATGTCGACGACGACGCAGAACCCGAGCCAGAACCTGAGGCCGCGGAGGCTGAAGCTGTGGAGGCCGAAGCGCCGGAAGCTGAAGACGGCGCCGAATCACCGGAAGTCGAAGACGGCGACGAGCCGGCGGCCGACGAGCTTGCAGCCGACGAGCCGGCAGCTGAGGACGCACCCGCGGTAGACGAAGATCAGGCCGAACAACCCGAAGAGCAGGCCGAGCAACCCGAAGAGCCCGAGGTCGTCGAAGAAGAGACTTCGCCGGCCGACGACGATGGTGCGACACGGCGACGTTGGGGTCGCCGGCGCAAGCCGCAGTAGGGCCGTTGGGCGCGCCGGATCTGGCATGCTGAAAATGTGACCGATCCGACATGGCGCGGCTCGCATCGGCATCGCGCTTACACCGCGGCCGGTTCGGGTGTTTTGCTGGCCGGGCGCTTGGCTACGTCGGGCTCGTCGATCCGCACAACACCGACTCGGCATATCCATTTTGCCCGTTCAAACTGTTGACGGGCTGGAACTGCCCCTTCTGCGGCGGCCTTCGCATGGCCCATGACCTGCTGCACAGCGACCTGGCGGCCAGCATCAACGACAACATCTTCGTGCTGATCGGCATCCCGATGCTGGTCGGATGGGTCTTGATTCGCCGCCGTTACAGCAAATCACCACTACCCCTGTCGGCGTTGCTGATGATCAGTGCAGCCGCGGTCGTGTGGACGGTGCTGCGCAATCTTCCTGGCTTTCCGTTGGTTCCTACCGTGTTGGGCGGGTAGTCGGCAGCCCATTTCCTGACGGGTCAGCCCACCGCTACCAGCGAGTCACCCCGATGGCGATCAGCACGACTATGCTGAGGCGTCGTGACGAGACGCGGGAAGATCGTCTGCACCCTTGGCCCTGCAACCCAGTCGGACGAGATGATTCTGGCGCTGGTCGAGGCCGGCATGGACGTCGCCCGAATGAACTTCAGTCACGGCGACTACGCGGATCACAAAGCCTCCTACGAGTGGGTGCGTGCCGCCTCTGACATCACCGGCCGCGCGGT
>PLSK01000180.1 GCA_003165155.1 Mycobacterium sp.
ATCACGGACCTGCTATGACGCGTCGTGTCATTCAGTTCTCCACCGGCAACGTCGGTATTCACGCGCTGCGCACCATCATCGAGCGTCCCGACCTGGAACTCGTCGGGCTCCATGCACGCGGCCAGGACAAGATCGGGTGCGACGCGGCCGACTTGTGCGGTCTCGCGGAACCGACGGGCGTAGTGGCCACCGACGACATCGACGCGCTGGTCGCCTTGGGCGCGGATTGCGTTGTCTACACCTCCCAGGCCGAGACGCGCCCGAAAGAAGCGTTGGGCGAGATCGCGGGCTTCCTGCGGGCCGGCACGAATGTCGTTGGTACCTCGTTTGTCTGGCTGGTGGCACCGGACCAGGCCGACGGCTGGCTGCGTGAACCCCTCGTGCAGGCTTGCGCGGACGGTGATTCGACGTTGTACATCAACGGAATCGATCCGGGGTTCTCCGGCGACACCCTGGTTTACACCGCGCTGAGCCTGGCCGCCCGGGCCACTGCGGTCACCGTGCAGGAGGTCTTTGACTACGGCAGTTACGCTGACGCCGAATTCACCGGTGTCAGTTTCGGTTTCGGTACCAAGCCCGATCACACCCCGATCATGTTCTCGCCCGGTGTGCTCTCATCGATGTGGGGCGCCCAGGTTCGCAGCTTGGCGGTCGATCTCGGCATCGAGCTCGACGAGGTCCGGGAGCGGGTCGAGAAGTGGGTCACGCCCGAACTGATCGAGTGCGCCATGATGAATGTCGAGCCCGGTCGGGTCGCGGCCGTTCGCTTTGCGGTGGAAGGCGTCCGCGGTGGGGACGTGGTGATCACCATGGAACACGTCAACCGGCTGACCGAGGTCGCGGCGCCGGACTGGGCGTATCCACCCGACGGACATCCCGGTGTGCATCGCGTCGTCGTCGAGGGCAGCCCAGGAGTCACGATCAACACCCACGTCGGCACCTCGGGTATCGACCACAACCAGGGCGGGGTGATCGCGACGGCGGCCCGCGCCGTCAACGTCATCGATGCCGTGTGCCGGGCCCCCGGCGGCATCCTGGCCGCACATGATCTACGGCCGACCGACCACGTTCGGGGCGTCCTTTGGTAGCCCGGACGCCATGACCGCGCCCCGCCGTCCGCCCACCGGCACCCAGGCTCGCGCCGAACGCACGCGCACGGTCGTCATCGACGAGACGGTGCGCTGCATCCTGGACGAGGGATTCGCTCCGCCCAGCGTCCGGCACATCACCGACCGCGCCGGGCTGACCTGGGGGGTGGTCCAGTACCACTTCGGCGATCTGGACGGTCTGCTGATGGCCGTGGTGGACAAGGGTTTCGGCGAATTACTCGACGCCCTGGATGCGCTACCCACACAAGCCGTCCGCGAGGGCAGCGTTGCGGCGCGCACCGCGTTCGTCGTGGACACGATCTGGGATGCGTTCTCCAGTCCTACTTCGATGGCCGCCCTGGAGATTCTCATCTCCACGCGCGGCCTTCGCGACGCCGTCGCCAACACCCACCTCGCTGACCTGATGGCTACCCTGTCCGCGCTGGGCCGGCATCTGGGTGAAGGACTGTCCGCGCCGCATGCCGGCCGGATCGGCAACCTCATCTGGGCCACTCTGCGGGGGCTGGTGGTCGCCCAGATGACGTGGCCAGAACCGGTGGATTCCACGCGCGACCGCCAAGCGCTGGTCGATGTGATCGCCGCATATATCGAGTTGCACGGCAGTTAACCGGTTAGGGCAGATCGGTGGACAGGAACGTCAGAGGAAGTCCAAGCACCGAGAGTTCGATCTCGTCGAGCTCGAAACCCTCGCCGCTGCGATGCTGGTGAAACCTGGTCTGCGCGCCGTAGCGTTTCGCCACCTGCTCAGCGGTCGGAGCGTCACCGACACGGATCACCACCGAATACACGCCGGGGCCGTTTTGTTGCAGGAAGTCCGTCACCGCGGCGGCGCCGTCAGCCCCAGGGGACAGCGGCGTCACCAGCTCAAGCCCGCCGTCCCAGTCCAGTAGCACGCGAAGGCCCACGTCTTCGACCGCGATGTCCTGGAATCGAAAGCCCAACTCGGAGAAGAACTGGACGGCCTCGGGCAGCTGTTCGGGCGGCACCGCGAACACCACGTGATGAACGCTGGTCGTTCGGCTCGATTCGGGCATGTAGAAACATTACAGATTGAGGAATTCGCCTCACGTAGATTGGCGCCATGCAGATCGGCGTCGTATTCCCCCAGACCGAGCTCGGTGGTGACGTGGGCGCGGTCCGCGCCTACGCCCAGGGTGTCGAGCAGCTCGGCTACGCGCACTTGCTTGCCTATGACCATGTGGTCGGAGCCGACCCGGCGATCCACCAAGGGTGGGCGGGCCCGTACGACATTGACACGACGTTCCACGAACCGTTCGTGCTGTATGGCTACATCGCCGCCATCACATCGCTCGAGCTGGTGACCGGCATCATCATCCTTCCGCAGCGCCAGACGGCGCTGGTGGCCAAACAGGCGGCCGAGGTGGATCTGCTGACCAACGGCCGCTTTCGCCTCGGGGTTGGGCTGGGCTGGAACGCCGTCGAGTATGAAGCGCTGGGCAAGGACTTTTCGAACCGGGGCACGCGCAGCGAAGAGCAGGTCGCGCTGATGCGTCGCTTGTGGACCGAACGGACCGTCACTCACGACGGGCCAACCGAGCGCGTGACCGGTGCAGGCTTGGCCCCGTTGCCGATTCAGCGGCCGATCCCGATTTGGTTCGGACCCTCGTCGCCACGGGCCTTACGGCGCACCGGTCGCCTCGGCGACGGATGGTTTCCGATGGCGGCGCCGGGCCCGAAACTGGACGAGGCCAAGGCCATTGTCGACGCTGCGGCGATCGAAGCCGGACGGGATCCGGCCACGATAGGGATGGAAGGTCGAGCCATCTGGGTCCCCGACGGTCTGCAGACACTGGTCGACGACGTCGAACGATGGAGAAGCGCCGGGGCGACTCACCTGTCCGTCAACACGATGGGCGCGGGGCTCACATCGGTCGACGAGCATCTGGCCGCGCTGGCCGCCACCGCCGACGCCCTGAGCCTGTCGCGAGCGTGACTACCGCGTCCATCGACCGCGCCCATGAAGTCGCCGACAGCCTCTTCGAGGCCAACGCCGCGGTCTTCGGGGGAGATCTGCCGACTTACCGCGGCCACGTTCATCGGGTGATTGGAATTGTCGGGCTGCAGTGCGACGTGCCCGCAGCGGTTGCGAGTCCGCTTGGCGTGGCCGCGTTTTTCCACGATGCGGGAATCTGGTTCGACGGAACCTGGGACTACCTGGGGCCGTCGGTGCGCCGTGCCGTTGCCGCCCTGGACGAGTCCGACGAGCCGCACTCGAGTCTGGTTTCCAGCTTGATCAGTGAGCACCATCGCCTGCGCCGCGCGCGGCACAATGACCCCCTAGTCGAAGCGTTTCGCCGCGCCGACCTGACCGATGTCACCGCGGGCCTGATCGCCCCCGGCGTGTCACGCGCGTGCTACCGGGCGCTCGTCGCCGAGTACCCGGCAAATGGCTTGCGGCCCATGCTGTTCAAGGCCTTTGGCCGAGGCCTGCGCGCGTCGCCGTTACATCCCGCGCCGATGGTGAAATTCTGAGCTCCATGACTGAACGTACGACTAAAGGCGGTCAAATGCAGAAGTGGCTCGACAAGCTGGCGCTGGCCGAGCTGCTGGCGGTGTTGTCCGCGGCGGTCGACCGCGCCGACCGGGAGGCGATCATCGACTGCTACGCCGAGGAGTCCTACGACGACCACGGCGCATTCAAGGGATCGGGCCGCGGATTCGCCGAGATGATCTGTGCGTCAGCGAGTTCCGTCCGTCTGACGGCAATGCATCATCTGCTCGGCCAGTCGGTGTTCGACGTCCAGGGCGACGAAGCCTGGGGCGAGACGTTCTTCGTCATGCACGCGGTGGCCGGTGGCCACACGATGGCTTCCTACGGCCGCTATATCGACTACTTCCGGCGCTTCGACGGCAAATGGAAGGTCCAATACCGACGGGTAGTGCCCGACGTCACCCTTCCAGGTGATGACGCGAAGTACTGGACACCGAGCCGGGACCGCTCCGACCCCCGATACGACCGGCTGACGTCGCCCCCGCGATGAGCGCGGGGCTTTTCGGACTCCTGGACGACGTTGCGGTTCTGGCGCGACTGGCCGCCGCGACCGGCCGGGCGACCGCCAAGGCCGCCGGTGTGGTCATCGACGACACAGCGGTGACGCCGCAATACGTGCACGGGATCGCCGCCGAGCGTGAGCTGCCGATCATCAAAAAGATCGCGTTCGGATCCCTGCGCAACAAGCTGCTGTTGATCCTGCCCGTCGCGATGCTGCTCAGCCAGTTCGCGCCGCGGCTGCTGATCCCGATCCTGATGTTCGGCGCCACGTACTTGAGCTACGAAGGCGCCGAGAAGCTGTGGGGCGCCATCCGTGGTCAGCACGCCCACGCCGTGCCGGCAACCGAGAACGAGGTGGTGACCGGGGCGATCCGTACCGACTTGGTCCTGTCGGCCGAGATCATGGTGATTGCCCTCAACGAGGTGGCCGACCAGGCATTCGTGCCGCGACTCATCATCCTCATCGTTGTCGCCGTGGCCCTCACCATTGCGGTGTATGGCGTCGTCGGCGTCATCGTCAAGATGGATGACGTAGGCCTGCACCTCACGGCGACCGCATCCCGGATCGGGCAGACGGTCGGCCGGGGCCTCGTTGCCTTCATGCCGAAATTGCTCTCGCTACTTTCCGCGGTCGGCATGGTCGCGATGCTCTGGGTCGGCGGCCACATACTGCTGGCGGGCAGCGATCACCTGGGCTGGCACAGTCTGGAGGGCTTGGCCCGGCTAGCCAACGCCGTGGTGTCGGCGGTGATCGGATTGGTGGTCGGCGTCCTGGTCTTGGCTCTGATGCAGCTGTGGTCGTTGGTTACCCGATCAGCTTCGTGAGCCACCCCGGATCCTGGTAGTTCACCACCTTGGAGCCGTCCCACACGAACGGCGTGCCATTGGCATTGAGCCCGGCCAGCGTCGCGTTTCCGGCTGCGATCTTCGCTCTGGCGAGGGCGACGTCATCTCCTGATTTGATGCAGGTGATCACCGAAGGATCGGCGCCGACGGTTTTGGCCAGTTGCGCCAGTTCGCTGTCGGTGCGATCTTCTGCGGCACCCTCCGGAGGCTGGAAATCGCTGGCGAAGAGACCGGAGTAGAAGTCGTCGTAGATCTTCGGGTTGTTCTGCGCTGCAACGCAGTACGTAGCCGCTACCGCGCGGGTCGAGTAGTTCTTGCTGTGCGACTTGTCGTCGAGAAAACTCAGCAGGTGATAGCGCACCGCGAGTTTCTTGTTGTTCACCGCGGTGGCGATATCGCTCGCATTCGACCTGATGAAGCTGCCGCACGGGGGGCACATGGGTTCGTTGAAGATGTCGATGGTTACCGGTGCCACCGAGCTACCGATGTACGCACCGTCGTCGAGGACGCGGAGCGCAACCGCGTCCGGCGGCGGTGGTGGTGGTGCCGGGGACGAGTGGGACGACCGGGACGACTGCCACGGATGGGCGATCACGACCGCCACGCCCACGAGCGCCGCGACGACGACGCCGGCAAGGCCCACCCACAGCCAGGGCTTGCGCTTGTTTGGGGGCGCCTGAAGCAACGGTTGACCCCACGAGGCGCCAGACCATCCGGTCGGGTACGGCACGCGACCCGATTGCGCGGGCCACCCGTGCGGCGCAGAGTGGCTCCCCAGCGCATTAGGCGCAAAACCGCCCGGCGGCGGGCCGGCAAATGCGGCCGGCGGATTCGACACCTGGCTGCGCTGCAAAATGTCGGTGGCACGGTCCCGATCGGGTGAGGCCAGCGCGGCCAACGCGGCCGCTGAGAGATCACCGCAGGTGGCGTAGCGGTCCGCGGGATTCTTGGCCATGCCGGTGGCGATCACCTGGTCGAAAGCGACCGGAATGCCCGAACGCAGTGTGCTGGCCCTTGGGATGGCCTGGTTCAGGTGTGCGCTCATCACGCTAATCTGGTCACCACGGTACGGCGGCGATCCGGTCAAGCACTCGTACAACACGCAGGTCAATGCGTAGATGTCGGCCTGATAGGTCACTTCGGCGTCGGTGAACCGCTCGGGGGCCATGTATTTGAAGGTGCCCACCGTCGTGCCGATCTGCGTCAGCTTTTCGTCGGTGGTGGCGCTGGCGATCCCGAAATCGACGAGATAGGCGAAGTCATCCGAGCTGACCAGAATGTTCTCCGGCTTAACGTCGCGATGCAGCACCCCGGCGACGTGCGCGGCATCGAGCGCCGAGCCGATCTGGCGGACGATCGCTACCGCCCGGGGCGGGGACATTGCCCCATAGCGGCTCAACATGCCGGCCACGTCCGAGCCGTCGATCAGGCGCATATCCACATAGAGCTGCCCGTCGATCTCGCCGAAGTCGTGAATCGGCACCACGTGGGGTTCCTGCAGCCGTCCCGCGGTGCGGGCCTCGCGCTGCATGCGTGCCCGGAAGACCGGATCGCCCGACAGCGTCGCAGACATCAGCTTCAGCGCCACGATCCGTTCCCGCACCGTGTCTTCAGCCTCGTAGACGTCGCCCATGCCGCCGCGGCCGACCAGTCGCCGCAGCAGATACTGCCCGAACTGCTCACCCTCCCGCGAATCCGCGGTCGTGTCACCCATCGCCGACTCCTAACCCGCCAACCGCGCGCGCGTGCCAGGCATAAGGCTAATGGTTACGGCAACCGCTTGGCGTCCGTCGAAGCAAATCCCGTGCAATCGATGCTCTTGGGCCGACCAGTGTAAACGGGCTGTCCCTAAATGAAGGTTCTCAGGCCTGCGCAACACATTTCTTGTTGACGGTGATCGCAGCGCTTACATCGGCGACCCCCAGGCCGCGCAGGCAGAAGCGTAGGGCTCGCTGTCGCACGTCGTTTGGATCGCAACCCCCTGTCGCCCACTGGCGTACGACGTTCGCCCAGACGACGCCGTGGATCGACATTGCCTCCTCGACCGGATCCCCGTCGGCGAAGAGCCCCAGACGCGTCCCGCGATCGATCTGCTCGCTGAGTGGGCGCACAACCTCGCCGTAGGCGGGCGAGAAAAGTTCGGGTGAGGCAAAGACCTGTGCGTACGCCTCGCGCGACAACTCGCGGGTGTCGACTGGTTGGTTGAAGGCCAAATCCAGGCGCCCTTCAATCCAGGCAACTACGGCGCCAACCGGCCCCTGGTTGGCCATTTGCTCTTTCAGCCGCGCCATCTCAGTACGGGCGATTTCCAGGAACATCGCCGTGACTAACTTTTCTTTGGAGTCGAAATGTCGGTAGAACGCTCGTGTGCTCAGTTGCGCTCGAGCGAGCACCTGGCCGACGCACAACCCGTCGAGCCCGTGTTCGTGCACGATGGCAAGTGCAGCCTCCAGGATTGCCTCCCGGACCTGCGGATTCGGTTCGAGCTTGGGGCGGCCCCTGTGGACGGCTTCCATGTCGGTGAACCTGATCCTCCCAGCCTCAAGTCGAGGCATCGTAGGTGCCCGGATATTCACTGAATGCCTTGCGGACGTAGTCGGCAAGGTCGTATGTGTGCGCCGCATCGCTAAACGTAAGCCCAAGCCGCGCATGGCTTCTGGCGACGGTTTTCACTGGATTAGCAGCTAAGACAGCCTCAGCGATCGAGTGCGGCGGCCACGCGAGCGGATTCTTCCACGCTTTTGGGCGCTCACCAGTCACGGCCCCTCCATCTCAGCATTGATGCGAACCAAATTATGAGAATCTGCTCTCGATTATTGTCAAGAATTGACGCAATTGTCAATGGTACGCGGGTGCCGATTTCTTTAGGTCATACAAACATTGGAAAACAGCAGCGCCGGCCAGGAAACTATCGAGCCCAGGAATGAGACCACCAGGTCGGCACCTTGCATCTGGCGAAGGTGATCGGTGTGGGTGCACGACCCGGGGTGCCGAGTATGCCTGAGATACCCATCAGTTCGGCGATAGTCAACTGGTAGCTGAGAAGCTGAGAAGCTGACGGAGCTTGGAGGTGCGGTTTGTCTGTCTGGTTTGACCGGGCTGACCGGGCGATGGCCCCGCTTCGGCGCGTACCGCAACTTCAGACGCGGATGGAAAGGGCTTCGGGCTGATGATGGCAACTTGGCCGGCTTCGATACAGATCGCGGACGCATGTCCAGCCAACTGATGGGCAGTATTAGGCTGCGGCCATGCCGATTGACCGTGCCGCGCTAGTTGCGGGCAGCATCCGACTCGCCTCGGGTATCTCGTTCCTCGTCGACCCGGTTCGCGCGGACCGGCTCTGGGGTAGTCCTGGCGACCCCGACGCGCAGTCCCGACTGCTGCTGCATTCGATGGGTTACCGCGATGCCCTGATTGGTGGGCTGCTCCTGGCTGCGGGGCTGCGTGGCCAAAACACCCGCGGCTGGTTCCTCGCATCCGGTGGCGCCGACGCGGCCGACCTACTCGGCGGGATGAGTGTGCACGACCAGCTGACGCGCTCACAGAAGATCATCGGTCTTGGTGGGGCAATCGTCGGCGTCGGCGTCGGGCTGTGGGGCGCGACGCGCCGGACCAAGGCAAGTGAGGTCCCGGCAAGTTGAGCATGCGGTTCGGTGTTCTGACATTTGTCACCGACGATGGCATTGGCGCGGCGGAGCTCGCCCAGGCGCTCGAGCAGCGGGGGTTTGACTCACTGTTCCTCGCCGAGCACTCCCACATCCCCGTCGACGCGAAGACCCCCTATCCGATGGGTGGCCCGATCCCACCGAAGTATTACCGCACCCTGGATCCGTTCGTAGCGTTGACGGCGGCGGCGGTCGCCAGCCAGACACTGCTTTTGGGCACCGGTATCGCGTTGCTCCCGCAACGCGACCCGATCCTGACGGCTAAAGAGGTTGCATCCCTCGATCTGGTGTCCGAGGGACGGTTCTGCTTTGGGGTCGGCGTGGGCTGGTTGCGCGAAGAGATCGCCAACCATGGTGTCGATCCCGCGGTGCGCGGACGCGTGTCTGACGAGCGGCTGCGCGCGATGATCGAAATCTGGACGCAGGAGAAGGCCGAATTCCACGGGGAATTCGTGGATTTCGACCCGATCTACAGTTGGCCGAAGCCGATTACGCGGCCGTACCCGCCGATTTATATAGGGGGCGGGCCTGCGATTTATCCGCGGATCGCCCGGCTGAAGGCCGGGTGGCTCTCGATGACCCCGTCAGCGAAAGTTCTGGCGGCTCAGCTAAAGGAACTGCGCGCTGTCGCCGACCACGACGTTCCGGTCATCAACATCCATATGGGAGATCAGACGGCGAAGGCTGTTGCAGGCTACGCCGACCTCGGTGTTGAAAGAATTTTGCTAGAGCTGCCGACCGAGCCTCGCGATGAGACGCTTCGAATTCTCGACCAGATGCAAGCAGAGCTCGCGAAACTTTCCTAGTGAACGCCACGCTACCGATCCTGGATCGACCGTGGCGGCGGCCGGGGGTGCTGCCGTACCTGATCAAGCGGGTGCGCGGAGTGCTCCGTCCGCCGATCACGGTTTACCAGGCGCCGTCGGACATAGCGATCGAGCGCGACCTGCCCGTCATAACGAGAGACGGAACGACGTTGCGGGCCAACGTGTATCGCCCCCAGGGCGAGGACCGGAGGCCGGTAATTCTCTCGATTCATCCGTACGGAAAGGATAACCTGCCAACGCGCCGCCGCGGCCGGTGGAGCTATTCGTTTCAGTACCGCATCATGCGGCAACCCGAACCGCTGACGTTCTCATCGCTGACGGGCTGGGAGGCGCCCGACCCGGTGTGGTGGGTCGAACGGGGTTTTGCCGTGGTGAACGCCGACCTGCGCGGGTGCGGCCACTCCGAGGGCACCGCGCAACTGCTGTCGCCGCAGGAGGGACGTGACGTATACGACGTCGTGCAGTGGGCCGGTGAGCAGCCGTGGAGCGATGGACGGGTCGTGATGATCGGGGTGTCCTATCTGGCAATCAGCCAGTACGGTGCCGCGGCTTTGCGACCGCCGGCGCTGAGCGCGATCGTCCCTTGGGAAGGCTTCTCCGACCCCTACCGCGACTTCGCAATGCCGGGAGGCATCCGCGAAAAGGGATTTATGCGCGTCTGGGGCACCGTGCTGCGACGCACCATCCGGCAAGAGTATGACCTGCTGGCGATGCAGGGAGCACATCCCCTTCGCGATGAGTTTTGGGCGTCGCTGACGCCCGACCTGTCGAAGATCGATGTGCCGGCTCTCGTGTGCGGCAGCTTCACTGACCAGTCGCTGCACAGCCGTGGCTCCATGCGGGTGTTCACCAACGCCGGGTCCACGCACGCGCGTCTCTACACCCACCGCACCGGCAAGTGGTCGACGTTCTACTCCGACGAAGCGCTCGACGAACAACTCACTTTCGTCCGCGGCGTACTCGACGGCTCGGCGCCCGCTCGACGATCGGTTCGCCTCGAGGTGCGTGAGGATGGACGCACAATNNGGTTCACTCGCGGAAGAGCCGCCAGTGGCGGGCGGGCACGTTTCATTTCCTACCCGATCGCGAGCAGCGGCATTCACGTGGACTTTCACCGAAGACACCGAGCTGACCGGCCCGATGAGTGCGCGGCTGTGGGTCGAAACTACCGGCTGCGATGACGCTAATCTCTTTGTCGGAGTCGAGAAATGGCGCGATGGCGGGTTCGTCCCATTCGAGGGATCGTTCGGTTACGGTCGCGACCGGGTGGCCACCGGATGGCAGCGTGCCGCGCTGCGGCGTATTGACCCCAGTGAGTCCCGGCCCTGGGAGCCGGTACCGACCTGCACCGATCCGCAGCCGCTGCGCCCCGGCGAGATCGTCGCGGTCGACGTGGCATTGGGCCCGTCGGCGACTCTGTTCCGTGCGGGAGATCAACTGCGCCTGCTTGTTGCGGCGCGATGGTTGGCACCCGTCAATCCGCTCTTCGGAGCGTTTCCATCCCGCTACGCGAGGTCACCTCGTGGCAATGTCACCCTGCATTGGGGCCAGGATCGTCCAGCGCATCTGCTGATTCCAGAGATCCCGGCCCACCCGTTTTATTAAGTCGCTACGGTTTGAACATGACGACAGATGATCCCGCTGACATCGGTTCCCGCATCGATCCGGTTCTTGCCCGGAGTTGGTTGCTCGTCAATGGCGCGCATGCCGATCGGTTTCAGTCGGCATCGCATTCTCGCGCCGACATCGTCGTTCTCGACATCGAGGATGCCGTCGCGCCCAAAGACAAGGACGCGGCCCGCGACAACGTGGTGCGTTGGCTTGGCGCCGAAAACACCGACTGGGTTCGTGTCAACGGCTTCGGCACGCCTTGGTGGGCCGACGATTTAGCCGCGTTGGTTGATACTCCGGTGGGCGGTGTGATGCTGGCGATGGTCGAATCGGTGGACCATGTCACCGAGACTGCGAAACGACTACCCAACGTGCCGATCGTGGCGCTGGTGGAAACGGCCCGGGGTCTCGAGCGGATCGCCGAGATCGCCGCGACCAAGGGCACTTTCCGATTGGCCTTCGGCATCGGCGACTTTCGCCGTGACACCGGCTTTGGCGACGACCCGTCGACCCTGGCTTATGCACGGTCCCGCTTCACCATCGCCGCCAAGGCGGCCAACCTGCCCAGTGCGATCGATGGCCCAACCATCGGCTCCAACGCGTTGAAGCTCATCGAGGCCACGGCTGTCTCCGTCGAATTCGGGATGACGGGCAAGATCTGCCTCTCGCCGGACCAATGCTCGGTGGTCAACGGGGGATTGTCGCCGTCGCAGGACGAAATATCCTGGGCTAAAGAGTTTTTCGCCGAGTTCGAACGCGACGGGGGAGAGATCCGAAACGGTTCCGACCTGCCGCGTATCGCCCGGGCCACCAAGATTCTCGAGCTGGCTCGCTCGTACGGCATCGAGGCATCCGACTTTGACGACGAATCGGTTCACACGCCCGCTCCGTCGGATACCTATCACTACTGAGTGCTAGGCCGCATGCTGAGCGAGCGCAATGCCGACTCGGACCTCGATATCGCTGATCGTGATCTCCGGCCCCCTCGGCGGGGCTCCAGACCGGTATCGCCTACCCGTTGGGGTAGTGAATTCAGCAATGTGCGTGTGGTTTTCGTCCATGCTTGTGCTGACCCGCCAGCCGGCAGCTTCCTTGGCGTAATTGCAGCGCTCGCACAACCCGAGCCCGTTCTCGACGGTAGTCGGGCCGCCTTCGGCCCAGGGTTGAGCATGGTCGCGGTGTCGAATCGGCGCGTCGCAGTATGGAGTGCGGCAACGTTGGTCCCGCAGTTCGATGAAGGTGGTCAGGCCGCGAGGAAACAGCCGCGACCGCGATTCCATGGACACCAGTGCCCCGGTCCGGGGATGGGCGTAGAGCCTGCGCAGCGTCGCCCGGGACTGCCGGTCGGTGACGGAGCGCGCCACCATTTTGCGGGCGACAGCCGCGGGGATCGGACCATAACCGGATATCTCAGCCGGCGTGTTGTCGCCGCCGAGCAACGTTGCATCCGACAGGACCAGGTTGACCGCGATCGGAGTCGGAACGGCCGATTCGCGGCCCGTGACCCGTTCGACCAGGGTGTCTGCCATGACCTGTCCGCGGGAACGCCCGTCGCAGCGGGTGTCGGCTTCGCGACGCAGCGCCGCGAACACCGAAACGCCTTGGGCTACCGGCAAGAGTGCAGTCACATACGTCATGGTGTCGGGCGCCGGCCGAATGGTGACGGTGCGTTCTTCCTCGGCCTTGGCCGCCCGGTCAACGACGGCGTGCGGGTCCAGCCGATAGGCGATCGCCTTAGCGGCGGCGGCCACCCGCGCATCACCCATCCCGTCGAGGCCTGCCGGGTCGCCGCACATCTCGGCATCTAGCGTGCGCCGGTCGTCAACCTCCAAACAGGCGCTTTCGCGGACGATCAGGGTGGCGCGCCACTCCGAGAGTGCCCCGGATTCCAGCGCGCGCAGTGTGTGCGGCATTTCGTGCACGAGGGCCTTTGCGAAGCCGAGATGCCGGCCGCCCCGGGCAGGTGAGTCCCGGCGCGCCAGCGCGATCTCACTGGCGACACCGCGTCCGCGCCGCGCGGCCGGCATACCGGTGGCCGCTTCGGCGGCCCGACGTGCCGCGTCCAGAGCGGCTGCCGCTCGAGCCTGGCCTGCCGAGGCGGCCGATTTGACCCTCTCCAGCTCCGCTATGCACTCGATCAACGCCGATTCGTCGGCCCCGGATAGGTCAGTCCCGGGGTCGACGGACATCAGAGTATCGAACATATGTTCGACAATACCAGAAAGGCGCAATGCTTGCCAAGCCGGCAGGCGTGGGACGATCGTCGGATGCACCTGGGGTTGCATGCGCTGGGAATCGGCGCCGGTGCCGACCGGGCGGTGATCGACGCCGTCGCGTCCGCGGCGGATGAGTGTGGTTTCGCCACCCTTTGGGTGGGTGAGCACGTCGTGATGGTGGACCGATCCGAGTCGCGTTACCCGTACTCCGACGACGGCGTCATCGCCGTTACAGCTGAAGCTGATTGGCTCGACCCGATGATCACGTTGAGCTTCGCGGCCGCCGCCTCGAATCGGATCAACCTCGCCACCGGCGTATTGCTGCTGCCCGAACACAACCCGGTGGTGGTCGCGAAGCAGGCCGCGAGCCTGGATCGGCTGAGCGGCGGACGGCTCACGCTCGGCGTGGGTGTCGGATGGTCCAAGGAGGAATTCGAAGCGCTCGGAGTGCCGTTCGCGCATCGCGGGGCCCGCACCGCCGAATACGTGGCCGCGATGCGCACATTGTGGCGCGACGACGTCGCCTCCTTCGACGGGAAGTTCGCCGGCTTCGACTCGATCCGGGTCAACCCCAAGCCCGTTCGCGATCGCCGCATCCCCGTCGTGGCCGGGGGCAACAGCGATCCGGCGCTGCGGCGCGTGGCGGCTTGGGCGGACGGTTGGTACGGGTTCAACCTCGATGGCATCGCCGCGGTGCGCGCGAGTATCGACAAGCTCGAGCTGCTGTGTGCCAAATCAGGGCGCGACCGTGCCGAATTGCGGTTGGCCGTGGCCCTGGTTCGCCCCCAAGTACGCGACGTCGCCGCTCTCGGCGAGTTGGGCGTCGACGAATTGGTTCTCGTCGAGGCGCCGCCAGATAATCCCGACGCCGCATCCGCCTGGGTTGCGGCGCTGGCCGACCAGTGGCTATCGGGTGATCTCAGCCAGCGCTGATGCCGTATCCAGGTCGGCGTAGGCGAACGAATACTTCTGCGCCAGCGAGACGGCGATATCGCGCCGCTGCCATGCGCCGGCGCTGGCGGTGACTAGCCATAACGTCAGCCCATGCGCCACCGACGCCCGGTAGCGCAGCCAGATCTCGTCCGAACTCGGCAACTCGCCGGCGGGCAGTCCGAGCGCGCCGCGGTACTCCTCGAGGAGGTCGCGCTCGCTGCGGCGCCGATCTTCAACCGTCAAGGCGCCCTGCAGGAAGTAGCCCACATCCAGCGACCAATTGCCCCGGCGGGCCACCTGCCAGTCGAGGAAGCCGACCTCACCGCTCGGCAGCAAATAGGTATTGCCGATATGCGGGTCGCCGTGCAGCAAGGTCTGTGGCGACGTGGTCAGCGTGTTGATGTAGGGCTTCCAGATGGAATCGATCAGCTGGTCGATGGTCAGCGACAGGACCTCTTTGGGCGCGTCGTCGCCAAGTTGTTCCAGCGCCGCCGGCAGGGGTGCCAGCTGCATGCCTTCCCACGTCAGGAACGGTTCGAGCCACCCCAGTGCGGGCTCGCGCAGGACACGGTCGCCCCAGTATTTGCCGTGCATCCGGCCCAGCCCGTGCATGCCGGTGGCGACTTGCTCGACGGTCATTGGCCGGGTGCCATCGCGGGGATCGGCACCGCGCGCGGTGAGGTCCTCCATGATCATCACGAAGTCGTAGTCGGCTTCGTCGATTGCGGCGCTGTAGACGACGGGATGTTCGAGTGGCAACGTCACTTCGTTGATAAATAGTCGTGGCTCGTGAAACATGCCGCTGGTTAGGCGAATCAGCTCTTTGTGCGCGGGATCGGCGGCCTTGGCGAACACGGTCGCGGGTCCACTGCCCTCCGAATAAGTCAGGGCCAGCCGGGCACGCCGATTGGTTCCATCGTCGCGGCCCGAGACTGTTACCGCCTGGACCCTGGCGCCAGGGTGGTGGGCAGCAAGTGCCGCCGACATCCACTCGGGTGTGATCTCGTCCCATGTCTTGGGCACTGACCGGGCGGTAGTCGTCACGGGCGGTCCTTCCGTCTAACGCGACAGCGAGAGAAACGACACGTATCGTATCCTAAATGACGGTAACTGTAGACCGCGTNNCGCAGATGGTCGTCAAAAGCGCCACTGGTCGCCGAGGCGGTCCTGCAGGCCTACGGCGGGTCGGGATCGTTCCCCGTCGCCGACAACGGAGACATCCGGGACGATCTGCGCTCATGGCTGGACGAGCACGCCGAGTTCCTCGCCGAGCCGCCCAACGCGGCGTTAGTGCGGGCCCTCATAGCCGCCGCGGCTGCGAGCTCGGCCGATGGTGCGGCCCTGTATCAGCAGCTGAGCGCGCCCCAGCATGCCGGATTGATGACGCGACTTCGCCAGGCCGTCGGCGCGGGGCAAATCCGCACCGAGACGGACCTCGACGCCGTCGCCGACGCGTTGATCGGCACGTTGTTGTTCCACGCGCTAACGCACATGAGCCCAGGGGCGAAGGCCCAGTTTGACGGGCTGCTCGACGCCCTGCTCGATGGCGTGCGTCAGTAGTCGTGCTGCGCCAGCGTGATGTCGCCAAGCTTTCCTAAACCACCGGGTTTTTCGTCGAGGGATAACGCCGCCGGGACCATCTCACTGGTTACCAACCCGTGGCGCGCTGTCAGCTCGTCGACGATATCGAAACTCCGCGCGATGGATTCCGGTGTGTCGACGACGATGGTTGTCACCGGAACCCGGCGAGCCACCTGAAATAGCTTGTCTCCGTGCGGTTTATGATCGCCGTAGAATCCCCACATGCCGCGCAGCACCGTCGCCCCGCGGGCCGTCCTGGAACGCAGCAATTGTTGGACTAGCGCGCGGTGGAGCGGCAGCCCGTCGTGCAGGGTGGCTTCGGCGGTGTACACCATCAGCTTCTGCCACAGGGTGCGTCCTTGGTCGTCGGTGGCCGGCAGCTGCTGCGGGCGCGCGAACAGCTCGCCGTCGCGCTTGCACAGTCGCACCCGTTCGACGGTCAGCAATGGATTGGGGATCACAGCGGCGAGTTCCGTTGCGGCGGTTGAAACTTGCACCGTCGTCCCGATGGCGATGATCATCACCGGAACATTGACGTTGCGGCCGAAAAAATGGGCCCGGCGGCGATCGCCATGTGCGGTGCCGTCGACGCCGAGAAGCACTATGGCACCAGCGAATCCGTGTCGATACAGCAGTTCGCATATCGCGTAGTGCGCCTGCTTTCCTGCGACGCGCTCCTGGCGGCCCACGTAGACAGTGAGTTTGGCGGCGTCCCCGTTGTGGGCCCCGCTTTGGTCCCTCAGGTCGCGCAGCACGCTATTCCCCAGTTGCGGGGTGACCAACCGCGCCCGCTCCAGGGTGACGAGTCCGCTGTCGGTCATTGCGGTTACGTCGTTGACCAGGGAACGGATCTTCGGTTCGGTGTCGACCGCGGCGATGGCCACCGCCGGATCTTCGGACAGGCTCAGCGAGACGTCGCTGCGTAGTTCGTGGCTCGGCCCAAAACTGGCAATACCTCGCAGCATTACGCTGGTTGCGACATTGCTTTTGCCGAACAGATCCAGCATCGAGTCGGCCAGAAAGCGGCTCGAGTCGCCGGCTGTCCGTTGGCGCTCGGCGAAGTAGCTGGTCAACTTCAAGCACGGCTCGTTCATAGCTGCTCCGCAACCCATTGTCCGAGAAAGGCCGCGGCAATACCGAGTGCCACGCTGACGACGATATTGGCGGCCGCCGCCCATGTTTGGCGCTCTTCGCCGAGCCTCTGGGTTTCCAGCATCCAAGTGGAAAAGGTGGTGTAAGCGCCGACGAACGCGGTGCCGGCCAACAGGGCCACCTCCTTGCTCAGGGCCAGGCCGCCGAGGAACCCCAGCAACGCGGCACCGCTGATGTTTACCGTCAGCGTGCCGAACGGAAATGGGCGCCCAACTCGGCGCGCCACCGTGCGATCCACCAGGAAACGCAGTACCGACCCGATGCCGCCGATGAGCATGACGCCGGCCCAGGTCAAGACCGTTGTCGCGGTCATGAGCGCACCCGCACCCGGCGCACTAAAGCGGTGGCCACGTGTAGCACCAGCAGTCCCAGCACCATGCTGCTGATTGTGTAGCAGGCCGCCAGGGCCCAGTGGCCGCTTTCGAGCATTCTCAGCGTTTCGACCTGCATCGTGGAGAAGGTGGTTAATCCGCCGCAAAATCCGGTGCCGAGCAGGGGCCGCCGGTAGCTCGACAGCGGCAGTCGTTCCAGTAGGCGGGTCGTGAAGTAACCGAGCAAGATGGCGCCGACGATGTTGACGGTGAACGTCGGCCATGGCCACTTCGATGGATCGGGGACCGCGAGCGTGCCCAGCGTCGCTCGGGCGAGGGCGCCCAGCGCCCCGCCGGTGAAGATCGCGCCCAATTCGCGATAGTCGTGGCTCGCCACAGGTCAAATCCTTCCGATATGCCGGTGAACGCTTTGCAGCATAGGGCGACAGGCGATCCGGGCCGGGGCAGAATCGGTAGGCATGGCCCACCCGCGCGCCGGTCAGCCGGCCCTGCCCGAAGACCTTGTCGATCTGCCCCACTTGGTAACCGCGTACTACTCGATCCAACCCGATCCGGACGACGTCGCCCAACAGGTGGTATTCGGCACGTCGGGTCACCGCGGCTCAGCGCTCAACGGGGCATTCAACGAAGCCCATATCCTGGCGATCACCCAAGCCATCGTCGAGTACCGTGCCGCGCACGGCACCACGGGGCCGTTGTTCATCGGCCGTGACACACATGGGCTCTCTGAGCCGGCATGGGTGTCGGCGCTGGAGGTGCTGGCCGCCAATGAGGTGGTGGCCTTCGTCGACTCCGCCGACCGGTACACGCCGACACCGACGATCAGCCATGCGATCCTGACCTACAACCGCGGGCGTACCGAGGCGCTGGCCGACGGGATCGTCGTGACGCCGTCGCACAACCCGCCGTCCGACGGCGGCTTCAAGTACAACCCACCCAACGGCGGCCCGGCCGACACCGACGCGACCAACGCAATCGCCAAGCGTGCCAATGAGATTCTGCGTGCCGGGGGCTCAGGGGTGAAGCGCATCCCGCTGGCCCGGGCCCTGCAGACGGTCCAACGTCATGACTATCTGGACAGCTACGTCGACGACCTGCCCAACGTGGTCGACGTCGACATGATCCGCAAAGCCGGAGTGCGAATCGGCGCCGACCCGCTCGGCGGGGCCAGCGTGGACTACTGGGCCGCGATCGCCGAACGGCACAATCTCGACTTGACCGTGGTCAATCCGCTGGTCGACGCGACGTGGCGGTTCATGACGCTCGACCACGACGGCAAGATCCGGATGGACTGCAGCTCGCCGGATGCGATGGCTGGGCTGATCGCCAGCCGGGATCGGTACCAGATCGCTACCGGCAACGACGCCGATTCCGACCGGCACGGCATCGTCACCCCCGACGCGGGGCTGATGAACCCGAACCACTATCTGGCGGTGGCGATCGACTACCTTTACACCCACCGGCCGTCCTGGCCGGCGGGCATCGCCGTCGGCAAAACCGCGGTCAGCTCCTCGATCATCGATCGGGTGGTCGCCGGCATCGACCGCAAACTGGTCGAGGTGCCGGTCGGGTTCAAGTGGTTCGTCGACGGCCTGATCGGCGGCACTATCGGCTTCGGTGGCGAGGAATCGGCGGGGGCATCGTTCCTGCGCCGCGACGGATCGGTGTGGACCACCGATAAAGACGGCATCACCCTGGCGTTGCTGGCCTCGGAGATCCTGGCCGTCACCGGTGCAACGCCGTCGCAGCGTTATCAGGAGCTGGCCGACAAGTACGGCACTCCGTTCTATGCGCGGGTGGACGCGCCCGCTGATCGTGAGCAGAAAGCCCGGCTAGCCAAGCTGTCGGCCGAGCAGGTGACCGCCACCGAGTTGGCGGGTGAGCCGATCACCGCGAAGCTGACCAGTGCGCCCGGCAACGGGGCGCCGCTGGGCGGACTCAAGGTGACGACGGCCAACGCATGGTTTGCCGCCCGGCCGTCCGGAACCGAGGACGTCTACAAAATTTACGCCGAATCTTTCAACGGGCCCGCTCACTTGGCGGAGGTGCAGGAAGCTGCTCGACAGGTGGTGAATAAAGTCATCGGGTGACCATTTGCCTCCGCCTTGCCCGCACGGACGGGCGCGGGTTGCATTCTGCGGGGTTACCGCGCGAAGTTTGGATCCTCAGCTGGGCCAATATCATGATCGCCCTGGGCTACGGTGTCGTGTCGCCGGTGATGCCGTCTTTTGCGCGTACCTTCGGGGTCAGCATCACGGCGGTGGCTTTCTTGATCACAGTCTTTTCGGTGAGCCGGCTGTGTTTTGCACCGATCAGCGGCCTCTTGGTACAGCGGTTGGGTGAGCGGCGCGTCTACATCGGCGGTTTGCTGGTAGTGGCGTTGTCCACCATCGCGTGCGCGCTCGCCCAGACTTACTGGCAACTGCTGCTTTTCCGCATCCTCAGCGGCATCGGTTCGACGATGTTTTTTGTCTCGGCGTTGGGACTGATGATCCACATCAGCCCGCCCGACGCCCGCGGACGGATCGCAGGCATGTTCACCACTTCGTTCATGATCGGCGCGGTCGGCGGGCCGGCGGTCGGAGGCCTGGCGGCGGGTTGGGGATTGACCGCCCCGTTCATCGTCTACGGCATTGCGCTGCTGGGAGTGACAGTGGTGCTGTTTTACGGCTTGCGGCATTCGACGCTGGGCGCGCCCTCGGAGCTGACACGATCGACGGTGACCATGCGGGAGGCGCTGCGGTTTCCTGCGTATTGGTCGGTACTAATCGCCAATTTTGCGACTGGCTGGGCGGCCTTTGGGCTTCGCATCGCGCTTGTCCCACTGTTCATTTCGGACGTCATGGGCCGAAGCGTCGGCGTCATCAGCGTGGTGCTTGCGACGTTCGCGGCCGGCAACGCTCTGGCCGTGATCCCCAGTGGCTACTTGTCTGACCGGATGGGCCGGCGCACGTTGTTGATCGTCGGCTTGGCGGCGTCGGGTGTGGCGATCGTCTTGCTGGGCGCGGTGTCGTCGTTGCCGGCGTTCGCGGCCATTGCGTTTGTGTCGGGCGCGACGACGGGCATCTACATGTCGCCCCTGCAGGCCGCCGTCGCCGATATCCTCGGTAGCGAGGCGCGCGCGGGCACTCCGGTGGCGGCCGTGCAGATGATGTCCGATCTGGGGGCCATCATCGGCTCCATGACGGTCGGATGGGTCGCCGAGCAGCTGAGCTTCAGCTGGGACTTCACCATTAGCGGGATCGTTCTGCTGATCGCTGCCGTCGGCTGGGTGCTGGCTCCGGAAACGCGGCCGGAGCTCGATGCGGAGCCAGATCTGTTGGCGAGCGAAGCGGACGTTGAGGCGGTCTGAGCAGCAACTTTGAAGCACGGTTGTCAGTGGTGTAACTTCGGTTGGCACGACTTGGGGCTATGGCGCAGCTGGTAGCGCACCACACTGGCAGTGTGGGGGTCAGGGGTTCGAGTCCCCTTAGCTCCACAAGATAAAACCCGCTTTGAACTGGTGTCAGAGCGGGTTTTGTCGTTTGCGGATGTTGACGGGGCGAACGCCATTTGTCCTAACTTTGTCCTACCGCGCTTGCCGAGAACACCGCCGACGCAGCGGTCAGGCGGTCGTCGGTAACCCGCCCGTAGACCGCCTGTGTCATGCGTTCGGTGTGGCCATGCCAGGCAGCGACCACATCGGCGGCGATACCCGCCGCGCGCATCCGGGAGATATTCGAGTGCCGCAGCTTGCCGAGCGTGATTGCCTTGAGCCCTGCCGCCTTGCGCTGAGCGGTGAACTCGCGGGAGTATTCGCGAACCGGCAACCAAGTGCCGTCGACCCGCGAAAGCAACAGGTCATCGTCGGCGAGAGGTCGGCCCACCGCCAGGCGCTCACGCAGGTGGGCCGTGCGCATCGCCTTCAGCATCGCCAGTTCGCGGGGCGGCAACGGCAGATCGCGGGCGCTGCGTTCAGTCTTGGTCGCCACGATGGTGTCGCGGCCGTTCACATCAACACGGGCCTGACGGATGCGCAACGTGCCGGACTCCAGGGCGACGTCTGACCAGCGCAGCCCGCCGACCTCCTCGCGGCGAAGGCCGAGCAGGGTGAGCCCGAAGCACCCGCCGAGGCGATGAGCCGCGACGTGATCGAGGAACGTGCTCATCTGCTCGGGGGTCCAGATGTCATCGGCTGCGGTGGCGGTGATGGCCTTCTGTTCGGGTGATTCGAGATCGGCCGAGGGGTCATAGGTCAGCCAGCGCATCTTGCGCGCGTGNNGTGAGCTTCTGCACCGGCAACGCACCGAACGCTCTGCGTGCGTAGGCCAGCGACTCGCGGTCAGCGCGAACGGTATTCGGGCCGAGGGACGGGTCGGCCTCGCGCAGCGTCATCCAATGGTCGGCGACCTCATCGAACGTGCGCGTGGACTTCGGCGCCCATGTGGCGGTGCTCCACTGCTGACGTTGCTCGGTCACCCAGTCCTGCGCGGCCTTCTTGGTGGCGAACACCTTGGTTGGCCGGACCTGTCGGCCGGTCACCGGATCGGTGCCAAGAGTGGGCCGGGCGCGCCATCCTTTACCGTTGGGCAGCTTCTTGATTGAGCTGTCGGTGCGCCCGCCGCGCTTCCTGGGGTGCTCGGCCAGTGCGGTGTCGGTACTCATCGGCCGGTCTCCTCGGTGTTCGTGCTCCAGTCGCGGCCAAGGTAGCCGCGTCGCTTGGCCTCGGCGATCCATCTATTTGGAACCCCGCTGGTACACAGAGTCTTTCACGAGGCTAGCTCACGAAGGCCGGCGGTCACCACGTAGACGCGGCCGCCGAGCCGGCGGACTGGCAGGTCTCCAGAGGCCGCCAGTCGGTAGGCCGCCGCCCGGCTTATCCCGAGCAGCTGCGCGGCCCGTGGTACTGCGAGCAGAAGGGGCAGATCGTTGAACACGTTGTCTTCCAATTTCATCACCACCCTCCGAAGAATCGTTTTGGATAAGGGGCTGTCGGACGCGCGGTAGGCGCTCTATGAGATTGTCGAGCCCGGTCGGCTTCGCGCTTCGGAGGGCCGTTGATCGCCTGGTCTCCCCAAGGCTCTCAACACCATTGTAATTCTCTGCAGTGATGCTTCGTGCAATACTTTTGCGCACCGCTTCGTGGGTTCGCGTGGCAACGCCTTCGCGCGCATCAAGGCGGACTCGCAAGCGCGCGGCCATACCGGCGCAGTCAGCGCACCTCGCTTATCCCCAACCACTCGCAACCACAATCTCGACCCTTTCCATAACATCCCAAAGACACTGCCCCCGTTACACTTACACTCACCTCTATCACTACATCCCACACCCGACCACCGACCCGAAATCCTGCATGGCACATTTGCACAGTGTGCGAGAATGGTTGTGGTGCAGGAAGCGTCGAATCTCCGGTCTGTTAGTGGGCTCGCTGGTGTTGACAATCTCGAAGCTCAAACGGTGGTCGATCAACTACTACATCGACACCGCCGCAACGGCTTCGCGCGTAAGCTCTGATCTGCAGCGCGCGAATGGTGGCTTGGGGGAGTACTACTGCGAGCATGAGACTCGGACGCCGGTGTGGGTGTGCGCTGGCGACGCGCACACCGCCGCGCGGCTGGTGGGTTTGAGTGATGTGCAGCGTGCGGGCGGGGAAGCGGACGCCGCGGTGGTGGCGCGTTGGCTTGATGACGGGGTCGCGCCCAATGGTGCGCGGGGGCGCGCGTTCGGTGCCCGCGGTGTGCATGGTTTTGATTTGACGTTCGCCGCACCGAAAAGTGTGTCGTTGGTCCGCGCGCTGCGCGGAGATGATGTCGCGCAGAAGGCCATCGCTGCCGCACACACCGCGGCGCTGGCCGAGGCGATGGAGTACCTCGCTGTCCATGCCGGCTACAGCCGCGCGCACAACCCGGTAACGGGGGACAAGGACCTGGTGCGATTGCCGGGGTTAGTGGCGGTGGCCTATCAGCATGAGACGTCGCGGTGTGGGGATCCGCATCTGCATACCCATGTGATCGTGCCGAACCGGCAGGCTCGCGCCGACGGGCGAATGGTGTCGTTGGATGGGACGTCGCTGTATCACGAGGCTCGCGCGGCCGGGGTGATCTATCAGGCCACGCTGCGCAGGGAACTGCACCACTCGTTGGGGATCGAATGGGAGCCGGTCGACCCGTCGACTGGGATGGCTGAGATCGCAGGGATTAGCCGTGACACCATCCGGGCGTGGTCGCGGCGGTCGTCGCAGTTGCGGGAGTGGGCCGCGCACAACCTGGTCTCGGTGGACGGCGCGTTGAGCGCGGCGCAGCTCGCGGCGGCCCAGAAAGCCACCCGTCCCGCCAAACCCGAGGAGCTGGGGTGGATCCAGTTACAGCAGCAGTGGCGCGACGATGCGCGGAGTTTCGAAGTGGACCGCCCCGCATTCCTGGAAGCGCGCGCGGCGCGCCGCGCATCGGCGCGGGCGCCGCTGAGCAAGGCGCGGTTGGCCGCGGCGGCGGAGAAGATCGAGAAAGCGGTGTTCACGCGTGCGGATCTGGTCGAGATCGTCGGCGCGCAACTGCCCGTCGCCGGCGAGCAGTCACCGCGCGCCGCGGTGGAGGCCGCGGTCGACGAGATCGGGATGCGGCTAACCGCGCCGCGCGCCGCGCACGAACGTGAAGGGCGCGAGCGCTTCACCCTGGCGCGGATCCTGGCCGAAGAAGCCGCGGTACTTGATCTGGTCGACACGACCAATGATCGCGCCATGTTGTGGGTGCGCGACGAGGACACCGCGGGGTTGTCGCCGGATCAGAAGACCGCAGTGGAGAACATCGGCGGCTCGCCGTGGCTGGTTCAACCACTGAGTGCCCCTGCAGGCGCGGGCAAGACGACATCGTTGCGGGCGCTCGCTAATGCGGCGCATCACCGATTCGGGGCGAGAGTTCTCGTCCTGGCGCCGACCGGCAAGGCGGTCGACGTCGCAATGCGCGAAGGGGCCGGCGACGACGGCATGACCATCGCCAAAGCACTGAACTCGTTGCGTGGCGGGAGGTTGCAGCTCGACCAGCACACCCTGGTGGTAGTTGATGAAGCCGGCATGGTCGGCACCGACGATCTGCGCCAGCTCCTGACCGCGACCACGCAGGCGCGGGCGAAGGCGGTCCTTGTCGGTGATGCTCATCAGTTGGCGCCGGTCAAGGCCCGCGGTGGCATGTTCGCCCAACTCTGCACCGACCTCCCCTGGACGCAGCAGCTCTCCGAAGTCTGGCGCATGACTGACCCGGAAGAACGACAGGCCTCCCTCACGTTGCGCGACGGCGACCCGAAAGCCATTCGCGATGTTGTGGATTGGTATTGCAAGCACGACCGAGTGCACTGCGGCGACGGCATCACGATGGCTGCCGACGCGCTCGCGGCTTACACCGCCGACACGAAGCTGGGCCGTGATCCGCTGCTGGTCTGCGACACCACCGAAGTGGTCGACGCCTTGAACCTACGTATCCATAACGATCGCATTGCCCCGGACGCGGCCACCGTCACGGTGGCCCGAGGAGAGAAAGTGGCGGTAGGGGATGTGATCATCAGCCGCCGCAACGACCCCACCATCGACATCCGTCCCAGCTCGCGCGAGGCTGAACAGCCGACGTCAGTGCGCAACGGAAACCGGTGGCGGGTCGTCATCATCGACACCGACAACAGTCGCATCGCTTGCGAACGCCTCGATGACAAAGCCCGCACCGCCTTCGACCAGAACTATTTCCGCGAGCACGTCAGCCTCGGCTACGCCATTACCGTGCACTCCGCCCAAGGAGTCACCGCCGACGCCAGCTTCGCCGTTCTCCGCGAGGACACCAGCCGCAATCTGCTTTACGTCGCCATGACCCGCGGACGCCACGCCAACCATGCCTACATCTACGAACACAGCACAGAAGCAAGCGAATTCAGCCACGGACAACCGACCGGCACTCACATCGCCCGACGCGGCGACAACCACGAAGCCGCCGACCTCCTCTGTGGCATCCTCGTCAACGACGAACCCGCCATCACCGCGCACGACTACGCCACACACACCCCCGACGAAGCACTACCCGACCGCGTCCGCGACCTTCTCGCCGTGCGCGCCACCGCCGGCCACCGGCGAAAAGCGGTATATGAAACCTGGAAGACCCAACGACAAGAACACGAGCGCGACATGGCCGAAGTCCAAGAACGGCAGATCGGAAGCCAACACCGCAGCACGGATTACGGACTCGAACTCTGATCGGACTTCGCGAACGGCAGGCCCAACCGACTTCATCGTCGGCTGGCGTGAGTAACTTTTTTTACTGGCATCAAGGCAAGAGCCCGCGAACGGGGTCTTGACGAATAGGTTGAGGTGTTTGCCGACAGCTACCATTCGTGGTTCTGACCGCAACTTACGCGGCGGCCGTTCATCCTAATGAGACATCAGCTCTGAGCCCCAACACTCGTCGAATCGCCCAAGCGCCCGTGCCGAGTAACAGTTCATAGCGTTATTTTTCGGCCACCAGCCGCGTGGCTTCTTTTCGAACGGTCCGTGACGGATGTTGTTCAGCCAAGCGATGCACTTCCAAGCGCATTTTGGGGTTAACCGCTGTCGAGCTTTCCGCTAAGCCTCTAACTGCCAGCAATGGCGCTATGATGCCATCTTCTTTCATCAGCTCGGTCAAGCGAGCAGCGGCAGGATCGAATAATTCGCTTTGGTCAGTCAGAAGCAATGCGAGCGCGTTTGAGCAATAACCTCTGATAGTCTCGCTCGAGTCATGGCTTAGCTGAAGTGCGGCCCCGAGCAGCCATGAATCACTTCTTGTTTCGGCTAGGCGCGCGATCGATTTAGCGGCCTCGATGCGGTTTTTAATTTCGCCCGAGCCGACTAGTTGGATGAGACCCGAAGCGAGAGTGCTCGGTGAGACAAGGCCGTAGCTTCCCAAGAAGCAGAGGGCAGAGGGATAGGGCACCACATTATCGCCCCCCATCGGCAGTGTGTCCCTGGAAAACAGCAGGTCTTCTGAGATAGAGACAAATCGCTGTTGTAAGTCTCCCGGCATGGGGGTACGAAGTTCGGTCAGCCTGTCAAATCCTGCGGACCGATACACTCGTGGAACTTTGCGATCAAGAAGCAGATTAGCAAGGGGATGCCAAAGTTCGGGCGCACCATAGGAAAGCAAGAAGACTGCGCAGTCCGCGGGCTCAATACCACCCATTCCCCATGGTCCACCGAGAGACGTTTTCCGTAGGCCCTCCATTGATGCTGTGACTGTCGCCACGGCCTGTGACAGGAATCCTTCCGGAAGCTGATGTCCGCGGATAGTGTCGTTGAGCACGTCTGCGACAATAGTTAATGACAAGTCTTCGCCAGAGTGCCAATTCGACACGCGCAGTCCAAGTTTGACGCGCGCGGTATCGACAGTATGGGGCCATTGGCTATGGCTGGCATGCACCCAAGAATCCCATTCGGTTGCTACGCCGCTGCTGACCTCACTCCAATCCACGCCACGAAGCACCCTCGCGTAAGCCATGTCAACGGTTTCGTCTTCTGATCGCGAGGCTTCAATATGACGAAGTAACCGCTCTGCAAGTTCGTTTGTCCGACCAGCCGCGTTCGCGACGGCAGTTGCCGTACGCCAGGTGTCTTGGAGTCGGCGGGAGTAGGCGGTCCACCTGCCGACCACATTGAATGGGCATCCCGCTTCTATGAGCACAAATAGGTGGTCCAGCGCCAAAGAAGCCTCAGGCGAGGTTAAGAGCTCGGCGGATGCTTCGACGATGGCCAAGTCTGCATAACGGACGTATTCGGGAGTGAATCGTCTCAGAATGATTTGCCGGGCCTCATGACTAAGCGCAATCAACGGCCCGCCAAACCGTATTGAGCGTGTGGCAAGGTCGAGAAAGTTGTCAGCGTTCGACGAATAGCGTAGTAATCGGAGGCAATCAGCGTAATCAGTGGTCGCATGGCGCAAACGTCCTTGAACGAGGCGAAATAAGGCTAGATTTCTCCGCGACGTATATGCTTGTGCTGATCCTAGTAACTCGTAGCGCAGATTTACGTAGAATAGTTCAGGAGTGGAACGGCCAATTACCGTTGATTGATCACCGTAAAGTATATTAAATTCGTCCTCTATGCTTCGTGAATAATGTGCGGCCGCATCTTCCTGGAGGAGTAATAGCTCTTCGGACCGCTCATACTTTACGAAGTTAGTGATTGATTCGAGGCGGGATGATTGGTTATTCAGCGTATCGCTGAGACTCCATACTGAGTATTCGAGGGCTACGAGTATATGGTGGATCGAGTTTTGTGCTGTACCTGTTGCCGCTGGACCGAGTGGGAAATCTATACGTTCATATGTAGTATGCAACTGAGAGATGAGGGATCTGCACGTATTGAGACTCTTTTGATAATCTTCCGACCAATCGCGCTTTCTTAGACATAATTGTAACAATAGGGCGAGATGCAGCAGTTGGTATTCTGGTGTCGATGGAGCTTCCGCCACCCGCGTTCTTGTTAGGTTTTGAATTAGTTCCACTGCGGCGCGATGGTCTTCGAGTTCGGATAGCGCGCATACCGCTAAAAGCGTTACGGATGCGGCCGCCGCCACATCTGTGGTCGGATCCAAGGCAAATGTTCGGAGCTCGGAAATACCTTCATGAATACGCCGGGAATCGAAGGTCTTCAGCACAGATCCCACAACCAACTCGTCAGGTGAGGGCTCTGGCGAGGGTTTGGTCGGTTCAAAGACGTCGCTTAGGGCTCCACTCCTCCGTGGGTCCCCGAGTACTGCGGCTGCTAGTTGAGAGGGGGGATGGCGGTCGTACGTAGCGTCCGGAAGATTCGGATGCGGAGCTATGTCCTCTGGCCGAAGGACGGCAGCTAGCCATTCGAGTCTCACTGATAATCCGTCCTTCCGAAATAGTCATTGCCGTGTGTGTCTGCACCGACGAGGCTGTCGAGGGCGCCCGCTTGCCGGCGGATACGGTGCGGGTTTCTACGGATAATGCGCTGAATCCAACGCCACATCAGATCTCGCAGGTCATCCGGGTTGGCGGCTCCTTCAACGTAGAAGCGCTCGACAGGCGGATCCGACACTAGCCAGTCGTTGACGATGGCAGTTGCTGGTACATGCTCATCGCCGACTGGCGCCACTCCCACCGTGATCCGTTCGGTAGATCTGTGCCGGGAGCGGGCCTCAAGGACCATGGATTGCGCCTGCGGGTCCTGGCGCAGGACGGCCGACGCATCGGGCAGTGCGACCAACAGGTCTACATCGCTGCGAGCGGCATCGTCTGTTTCAGCTACGTCTTGAACAAGCACTCCGCCCCGGCTTGCTTCATCTCGGACATCGTTGTAAATATCGGCATAGTGCCCAGCTGTTGGTGCATGCCAAAGTTGAGTCACGATGAAGTTGCGAGCTCCCAATCGGCTTTCACCTTCAAATGCGTACGGGAGCTCACGTTCCCTCTGGGAATGGAGATCGTCCATATCGGCGATGGTGGCCTGGAGCCAGTCGACCTGCGGGTGGTCAAGTGGTTTCGGTTTGACGATCGATCGATGGTTGCCAGTAGTTGTCATGATCTGGTCCGACGGTATTCCGAAGCTGGCACTGAAACGGTTGACCACTCGGTCGGCCGAGCCGAGGTAAGCGAAACGCGGGATGAGAAACTTATAGTCAAGAGTGTTCGCGACAGCATTCGATTGAACGTAGTCTGTAAAAAATCGTTCTATTCGTTGGGCGCGATCAGAGAACCGCCGCAGCCAGTAAAATTCCCTAATAAACCAGGCCAAGAGTGGGTTCGCCCAGCCAGTTCCTGCACGTGGAGAGGCGAATATGAACATACCAGAGATTTTCGTGCTGGGTTGACCCCCCGTTAGTCGACAGCGTGTCAAGTATGTCTCGACAGCCTGCCCCCCAACGAGGCCTCCTAGGCTGTGGCATACAAGATATACTGTGCGATAATTTTCCTCCAATTCCCGTAGTCCAGCAACCAATCTCTCGACGTCCGCATCTAATTTCGAGCCGCGAGTCAAGGCAGTAATGAGACCAGACTTGTAGCTGAATATGGCGATATCTGGATGGTTTGCGTCTTCACCATCATGTAGCATGCGTGGAAAGTGTTTCCAGGTCTTGTAGCCGCCGCCGCCCCATCCGTGAATAAATACCACAACAGCCTCACTAGACACTGAACCTGTGTGTAGATTGAATTTTAGGCTATTGAATTTGTGTTCAAGGAATACAGGGTCCGTATGGTGATTTATCGCTATGTAGGCCGCCGAGCTGCTTTTGGCTTGCGCCATCAGTTCCCTCGCAGGAATGAGAAACGGGACCGAGAGATGGTCGATGAGATAGGCGCGCGCCAACGACGAGCTGTCACATGACATCCATGTAAAGGTGGCGTCGATATCGACGTGTCATCCTGGGGCCCTTTCGACGGGTCGTACGGCGGTACTTTAGCCGCCGTGTCGCGCTGCTAGGGCGAGCCGCCACATACTTCGGAAGGCGCGCCCTGCCAGTTGGCCTCGGCGGACAAGCTTCCGTCGCTCCAGAACACGCTTGGGGCGAGGAAGTTACGCCGGGACGCGGGCCCGCCCCACGTCCGTCTGGGGATCACTGAAATGAATGGCCGGTTCGCAATCTCCAATGGGCCACGACTCCACGATTGCGCACTCCTGCGCTTTTTGTCGTGGTCGCAGCGACTTCGCCACGTCGGACTGAGTTCGCACCCCACCTGACTCAATGGCAGGCTGGTTGGAATGGCAGACAACACGAAATGGGCGGTCACGGTCCATCGCACCGGCGACGGCCCGACGACAACACTTCGCATTGCGGACGACGCTGGGTCCGCACTTCGATCCACCGCGAAGGATCTGGACGTAGAGATCGACGAGGAGGGGTACGTCACTGGCGATCCCGAAATCAGTCGTCTAACAGTCAACCCTGCGCCAGACACGCCGTTTCACCATGAGGAGCAGTAGTTGAACGAAATCAGCGGTACGTGAGGGGCTCGCTGGCGGCTTCGCGAGAGGGCACCGCCAAACGCGCCGGTTTGGGAACACTTTTGGGAACACAACGCTGCGAAACTGCCCGAAATGGGTGGGAACCAACGGTACTGAGCGGACCTAGGCAACGGATTAACCAGTACTTTTGGAATCTGGCGTGGTGACGAAAACGTCCTGGTGCGTAGCTCATAACTCAGAGGTCGCAGGTTCGAATCCTGTCCCCGCTACTAGTGTCCCCGCTACTAGTAGAAACGGCCCCCGGAGATCGCTCCGGTTCGCTGCAACCCTCCGATACCCCGAGCCCGATGATGGCGACCTTCTATGGGCAGCGGTCCTCACAGGACGGACTCCTCATCACCGACGATGTCTGACTGGGGGGCAAGTGTCGCCGCACCGTGTCGTATCTGCTCTAGTTTCGCATCCGAATCCGCCTCCGGCTACGTGCTCACGCGACTGCTCGTTGGTGCCACTGCGGCTGTTCCGGCTCTGGCAGCCGATAGATGCGGTTCAACCGGCCGTCATGCCAGCGCACCCAATTGCGGCCGTTGCCGTCCCGAAAGGTCAATACCAGCTGAGCTGTGGGCATTTCGGGCGCTGGCCTGCCGGGCCGTACCGCCCTGATACCGGGCTGGGATACCGAGTCGCCTGGTTTGATCGCGAACACATGTCGGATCTCGAGCAAAGTGGATGTCATAAGAAAGCCAGACAGGCGCCAGAACTTGCGTCTCTTACAAGGACCGTCGAAGGACTGCAGGAGAACATTGTGGATCGGCATCGTCGAGCTATTAATGATGCTCAGGTTAAGTTTATCCGCGCCATAGGAGTTGTTGTAGTCCATTACGAAATAAACACCGATGGCGGCGGATCGTCTGGCGTCATCACGCGACGTGAGGTACGAGAGAAGTGCGACACCTCCTCCTAGCAGCGCGATCCATGCGGGAACATTGCCCCAGTCGATTGCAGTCACCGTTGTCACGCGCGGACCACCGGCACCGCCAAGACCCGCACCGAACTCACACACCCATCCACACCGCCCATGATGACAGCCCCAACCCCCAGGAACGCGGGGTTCGGTTCTGTCACCGCAGCAGGGAACGGTTTGGTCATAGGCAAGACGGCGCGAAAACGGCGCCGCCGACCGAGTCGATGATTAGAAAACGGCGCCGCCGACCGAGTCGATGATTAACTGTATGCCGCGAAAAACGGAAAAGCACACCTGATTCCCAAAGCCTCGTCTGGGCCGTGCTCGACAGGGCCAGCCGCCGCTGGCGCGGCCATTACCCCGACCGGCACCAGACTGCTCAACGACCTACGCCGGCAACTACTCGACAACCCAGCAGCCCCGACGGCGCCTGATCAAGCGCCCTTTCATTGCGCAGTGTCTGACTTTCCGACCGGCTCAATAAAGGGAGTATTCGCAATGAACGTGGCAGTGGTAAGGGGACACGGTTGTCTGCCTCGCGGCCGTCACAGTTGCCAAATGACGACAGCTCTGACGACAACGGTGACGGCAGTGGGCCCCTCAACTACGTCCCCTACAGCCCCAAAATGCACGTATCGTGCCTGGTCACGGCTCGTGCCGTTCGGGAGTGGACTCGCGACGAGCAAGCCTGGTTAGAAGAGCGGATGCGTATGCGTAGTCAGCTGAAGCGGGAGAACGAGCGGGCCGCGCAGTCTTGAACATTTACGCTACTGAGGTGTTGGCCTGGGTTGCGTCCAGCAGAGTGGTGTACGAGTCGGACCTGATCAGCGGTACCGGCGTGTCGTAGCCGAGTGATTGAAGGTCATCGCGTGATTCTTCGAGAGACCGTCCAAAGTCACTCGAGCAAAGGAATACACGCGATGACCACTGTCCACGATATCGACTGGCCCGCGGTGTTGGCTGATCGACTCACCACCACCCACCCCGACGTGTTGCGTGAGCTGCTTTCGACGTTCATCCACACGTTGATGGGTGCTGAGGCCGACGCGCTGTGCGGCGCCGGATACGGCGAGCGGAGCACCGAACGGACCAACCAACGCAATGGGTATCGGCACCGCCAATTCGACACCCGCACAGGCAGTCTGGATTTGGCGATCCCCAAGCTGCGGCAGGGTTCTTACTTTCCGGACTGGTTGTTGGAGCGCCGTAAACGCGCCGAGCGGGCGCTGACCACCGTGGTGGCCATCTGCTACCTGCTGGGCGTGTCGACCCGGCGGATGGACAAGCTCGTCGAGACCCTGGGCATCACCAGCCTGTCGAAGTCGCAAGTCAGCATCATGGCCAAGGAGCTCGACACCGCCGTCGAGGCGTTCCGCACCCGACCCTTGGACGCCGGCCCCTACACCTTCGTGGCCGCCGACGCGCTGGTGCTCAAGGCCCGCGAGCAGGGCCGGGTGGTCAACGTGCACGCGCTGATCGCCGTCGGGGTCAACGCCGAGGGCTACCGCGAGATCCTCGGCATCGACGTCAGCACCGCCGAGGACGGGGCGGGCTGGCTGACGTTCTGGCGGTCGCTGACCGCCCGCGGCCTGTCCGGGGTCAAACTGGTCACCAGCGACGCCCATGCCGGGTTGGTGGCCGCGATCGGCGCCACCCTGCCCGGGGCGGCCTGGCAGCGGTGCCGCACCCACTACACGACCAACCTGATGGCGGTGACCCCGAAGTCATCCTGGCCGTGGGTGCGCACCTTGTTGCATTCGGTGTTCGATCAGCCCGATGCCGAATCGGTTGCCAGTCAATACGATCGGATCATCGACGCACTCGCCGACAAGCTCCCCAAGGTCGCCGACCACCTAGAGGCGGCCCGCTCGGACCTGCTCGCGTTCACCGCGTTCCCCAAGCAGATCTGGCGCCAGATCTGGTCCAACAACCCCCAGGAACGACTCAACAAGGAGATCCGGCGGCGCACTGATGTCGTCGGCATCTTCCCCGACCGCACCGCGCTGATCCGCCTCGTCGGCGCCGTGCTGGCCGAACAACACGACGAATGGGCCGAGTCCCGCCGCTACCTCGGCCTCGACGTCCTGAGCAAATCCCGAGCAGACCAGAGCTCACCGACCGAACAGGAGGCCACCCCAGCGGCACTGACCGCCTGAACCATCAACTCGAAGAATCACACGACGACGTCGTACACCACGTCCCTGGACTTGACCTTGGCCTGACTGGGCAGGCGAACGGGTTCCGTCGCTTTACGGCTTGTGGTGGTACCAGTTCTGCAGGCGATTGCGTAGCGCCCGGCGCCCGCTGTTTGGGAACGGATTTGGTCACCAAACTCTGCGAAACCCTCCGAAATAGTCGGGATGTGGTGGAATCTGCAGGACGCCCCACCGCCCTTGACCTGCAGGTTTTAGACCAGTCGACCTCGGAAAAACGCCTGGTAGGTGTCTCATAACCCAGAGGTCGCAGGTTCGAATCCTGTCCCCGCTACCAACTATGTCCAGAAACCAGACACTGTCCCCGCTACCATGTGGTGTCGCAAGACATCGGAATAGCCCTGAACCTACGTTAGGTTCGGGGTTTTTTCCGTGTCCCCGTTCCCCTATCTCATCGCAGGATGGATGGCGGCGGGATGGTCCAAGCGCCGGCTGTATCTGGTGTCAGTGCTCGGGATGCTGTCAGTTGTCGGCACCGAAGTTGTCAATCGATTTGTGCACGGCTGGAAGCCAGCGTGATCGCACGCTGCGCGACTGGGCACCGTCTGCTCGACGGTGCCACTAGCTCGCAAGGTGGCGTTGCAGGTGTGCGGCGAGGTCATGGCGCAGTCGACGCATGCTGCGCGCCCATGGCACCAACACGTCGGCAGCGTGGTACATGCCGGGCACGACGGTCAGATCACATTCGACGTCGGCCCTCTTGAGGCGACCCGCGAACTCGACCGCTTCTGCGCAGAGAACATCGAGTGCCCCGACGGCCAGCCAGGTTGGCGGGCTGGAGCCCAGGTCGGTGGCGCGAGCCGGCGCGGCGTGGCGCGGCGCCTGCGCGATGTCCGGCTCGGTGCCGAGATAACACGTCCAAGCGAACCGGTTGGACGTGCCGCTCCATACCGGGGCGCCGTGGCTGATTCCAAGAGCTGTGCGGTCGTCGAGCATCGGGTAGAGCAAGGCTTGGGCGCGCAGCTTGATGTGCGCGTCGGTGCAGCGTTGCGCGAGGGCGGCGGCGAGCCCGCCGCCGGCGCTAGATCCTGCGACCGCGATGCGATCAGGGTCGACGCCGAGGCGGTCGGCGTTGGATCGAAGCCACCGCAAGGTGGCCATACAGTCATCGAGCGCAGCGGGAAAAGGGCTCTCGGGGGCGAGGCGGTAGTCCGGCGAGATGACGACCGCGTCGAGCGCCCGGGCGAGGAATCCCGTCATCGGGCCCTCGAATTGAGGGGACCCCGTGATGAAGCCGCCGGCGTGTATCCACAGCACCGCCGGCCGCGGTCCCGTGCGGCCAGACGGCGTGGTGACGCGAACCGGAACATCGGGCGTGGTGGGTGTGGTCCCGGTGTGCTGAGTCCGTACCGACACTCCTGGTCCTGACCACCTTGGCGTCCGGAACGCTGCGCGCAGGAACGGCAGAGTCATGGGGGTGTAGGGGGCCGATACGAGCGGCAACAAGGGGCTGCGCAAATCGTCGGCGATCGTATACCGCGGCTGTCGAGCGACCGTGTGGCGCCAGGCGTAGCGCGTTGCGGCTCCGGCCGTGAGCGCACCGGCAACCATCGCGACTTTCTTGGCATTGCTGCTGCCCAGCTTGGAACCAGAATGAAGTCTGTGCGTAGGCATGCCGCCGCCTTCTTGGAGCTTCCTGGGTGAAACCGTTTGCGGTTGCCCCGGAACGCTATTGTCCCGGGGCAACCGCAGAGCGGTCAGGGACGCAGTGACGCCGGCGGGGTGAACCGGTCACCGTACTTGGCGGCCAGTTCTTCCGCGCGGGCCACGAAGGCTTCCTTACCGGTGCCCAGCGGCCCGGAGTAGCCGACGATGTACTGCGCCGAGCCCCCAGTCCACGCCGGGAAGCCGATGCCCATGATCGAGCCGATGTTGGCGTCTGCGGTGGTCGTTAACACGTCCTCGTCGATGCACTTCTGCGTCTCGAGCGCCTCGGCGAACAGCATCCGGTCGATCATGTCCCGCAACGGAATCTCGGTGGTGCCCGAATTGAAGGTCTCCTTCAGGCCTGGCCACAGTCCGACGCGCTTGCCGTCGGTGTACTCGTAGAAACCCCCGCCCTTCAGGCGGGATGGACGACCGATCTCGATCATCTTGTCCACGATCAACTCACCCGGATGCAGAACGTAGATCTGTCCCAACTCCTGAGCGCCGGCCTCGTTTTGCATGGACACCTTCTGGAGCAGTTCGAGGTTGAGTTCGTCGAGCAATTGCAGCGGCGGTGCCGGGTAACCGGCTTGAGTGCCCGCGTGTTCGATGCTGGCCGGCTCGATACCCTCGCCGAGCATCGCCATGGCTTCGTTGACGAACGTGCCAATGACGCGGCTGGTGAAGAAGCCGCGGCTGTCGTTAACCACGATCGGGGTCTTGCCGATGGCCAGCGTGTAGTCGAACACCCGCGCCAGCGCCTCGTCAGAAGTCTTTTCGCCCTTGATGATTTCGACCAGCGGCATCTTGTCGACCGGAGAGAAGAAGTGGATCCCGACGAAGTCCTCTTGGCGCTTCACGCCGGTCGCCAGACCGGTGATCGGCAGCGTGGAGGTGTTCGATCCCAACAGCGCGTTGGGCTCGACGATGTCCTCGATCTCGCCGAACACCTGGTGCTTGAGGTCAGGGTTCTCGAACACCGCCTCGATGACGAAGTCGACACCGGCGAAATCGGCGGGGTCGGCGCTAGGGGTGATGCGCGCCAGCAGCGCGTCGCTGTTCTCCTGGGTGGTCGTGCCCCGCTGCAGCGCCTTGGCCTCGAGCTTGTCCGAGTAGCCCTTGCCCTTCTCGGCGGCCTCGACGGTGACGTCCTTGAGTACCACGTCAAACCCGGCCTTGGCCGAGACGTAGGCGATGCCCGCACCCATCATTCCGGCGCCCAGCACGCCGATCTTGGTGATCGGGGTCTTGCCGATCCCCTCCGGGCGCGAACCGCCGGCATTTATCGACTGCAGGTCGAAGAAGAACGCCTGGATCATGTTCTTCGAGGTTTGGCCCGCGGCGAGCTGAGTCAGGTAGCGGCTCTCGATGCGGCTGGCGGTGTCGAAGTCGACCTGCGCACCCTCCACCACGGCATCGAGAATCGCGCGGGGGGCAGGCATCGGCGCACCCTTGAGCTGCTTCTTGAGCAGCGCCGGGAACGACGGCAGGACCGCGGCCAGCGCAGGCGAGGATGGGGTGCCGCCGGGCATCTTGTAGCCCTTGGCATCCCACGGCTGGACGTGCGAGTCGGGGTTGGCCTTGATCCACGCCTTGGCGGCGGGCACCAACTCCTCGACCGAACTGACCAGCTCGTCGACCAGGCCGACCTCCTTGGCCTTGGCCGGCTTGAACCGGGTGCCCTGCGACAGGATCTCCATGAACGCTTTTTGGATGCCGAACATCCGCACGCTACGGACGACACCGCCGCCGCCGGGAAGTAGGCCCAGGGTGACCTCGGGCAGGCCGATCACCACCCCTTTGGCATCGGCGGCGATGCGGTGGTTGCACGCGAGCGCGATCTCCAGGCCGCCGCCGAGCGCGGCGCCGTTGATGGCGGCCACGACGGGCTTCTCCAGCTTCTCCAGCGCGCGCAGGTCGCCTTTGATTGCCTCAGCCGTTGAGAAGAATTCCGCTGCGTCGTCGAGGGTGACGCGGGAGATCGCCTTGAGGTCGCCGCCGGCGAAGAAGGTCTTCTTCGCGCTGGTGATGACCACACCGGTGATCGAATCTCTTTCCACGATAAGCCGTTCCACGGCGTTGTGCATGGATTCGGTGTAGTGCTCGTTCATCACGTTGGCCGAGCCGGTCGGGTCATCCAGCGTCAGCGTGACGATGCCGTCGGCGTCTTTATCCCAGTGAATCGTGTTCTCTGCCATTATTTTCCCCTAGCCTCAGACTCGCTCGATGATGGTGGCCACACCCATACCGCCGCCGATGCACAACGTGATTAGGGCACGCCGGGCGCCGCGGCGCTCCAGCTCGTCGACCATGGTTCCGGTGATCATGGCGCCGGTGGCGCCCAGCGGGTGGCCCATCGCGATGGCGCCACCGTTGACGTTGAGCTTCTCGTCCGGAATGTTGAGCTCCTTCTGGAACTTCAGCACCACCGACGCGAACGCCTCATTGAGTTCGAACAGGTCGATGTCGTCGACGGTCAGGCGCGCGCGGTCGAGCACCTTGCGGGTCGCGGGAATCGGGCCGGTCAGCATGATCGTGCCGTCGGCGCCGCTGGTGGCGGTGGCCACGACGCGCGCCCGCGGCGTCAAGCCCTGCGACGTGCCGGCGGCCTCGCTACCCACCAGCACCAAAGCGGCGCCATCAACGATGCCCGAACTGTTCCCACCGGTGTGGACATGGTTGATCTTTTCGACCCAGTGATACTTCTGCAGCGCCACATCGTCGAAGCCACCCATCGCACCGACGCCGTCGAACGCAGTCTTGAGCTTGCCCAGGGACTCCACGGTCGAGCCGGGACGCATGTGCTCGTCATGGTCGAGGATGACCAGACCGTTCTGATCCTTAACCGGCACCACCGATTTCGCGAAATAGCCGCCCGACCAGGCCGCCGCAGCTCTCTCCTGCGAGCGCGCGGCGTAGGCGTCGACGTCTTCGCGGGAGAAGCCCTCCATCGTCGCGATCAGATCAGCACCGATGCCCTGCGGCACGAACGACACCGCATAGTTCGTCTCTGGATCAAGAGCCCACGCACCGCCGTCGGAGGCCATCGGGACGCGGCTCATGGACTCGACGCCACCCGCCAGCACTAGGTCGTCCCAGCCGGAGCGCACCTTCTGCGCGGCAATGTTGACAGCTTCGAGTCCTGATCCACAGAACCGGTTAAGTTGAACGCCCCCAGTGGTATCGGGCAGGCCCGCGACAAGAACTGCCGTGCGAGCGATATCAGCCCCCTGGTCGCCTACCGGTGATACGACACCCAGGATGACGTCACTGATCAAGCTTTCGTCGAGACCGGGGAAGCGCACGCGCAGCTCCTCGATGAGGCCGACGACGAGGCTGATTGGCTTGACCTCGGTTAGCGCACCATCGCGTTGTTTGCCACGCGGCGTACGAATTGCCTCATAGATGAAAGCTTCTTCGGACATCGTCACCTTTCTGAAGTGCGGGATCGAGTGTGATCGGTCAGCAAGAAGCCCATTGACACCCCGCGGCGCCGGCGGGCGTCGGGCTATATGCCTAGTCAACGAGCATAAATGCTAGGCATATCTAATCTATAACCGGACTAGACCGCAAATATGCGTAGCTCGATGGCCAGGCGCCTGCCGACGGCACGACTGCGACGGTGTAGGGAAGCCACCCTTGACGCGCTGATGCCTAAGTGCGACATTAGTGTCGCATATCGTACGGCTCGTCAGAGGGGATCGCCGAGTGCCAACGTCCGTGCCTGAAGCTCAGACCCGTCGCCGTGATGTGAATCGCTTGTCTATGGCGTGGCCTGTTCTCGGCGCGTTCTCATTGGTGCTGGCGTGTGTCGTGCTCGGACGGTGGCTCGCCGGCGGGGTCACCTCGGTCGATCCTGGCGATGACCCGATGCCGACGTGGCAGTTGGCGCTGATGCACGCGATGGAATGGATCCAGTTTGGCGCCTTCGTCGCGATCGTTTGGTGGGTGGTGGTGCGGCCCCTCCTTCAGGGACGAGGGCTCGGGTTCGATGGTCTCTTCGTGGTCGCTGCCTTCTCCCTGAACTTTTGGGATGTCATGGACAACTACTGGTTGTTCTCATTTCAGTACAATGCGCATCACCTGAATGTCGGGTCGTGGGGCGCGTATATCCCCGGTTGGCACAGCCCGAAGCCTGAACTCTGGGCCGTCCCGATCGGCTTCGTATTTGGTGCGTACACATGGGCGTTCTTGCTCGCCGTAGTTGCTGGATGCCGACTGCTGACCTATCTCAGGTTGAGCCGTCCGAGTTGGGGACCCGTTCGTGCCTTCGGGTTGGTGTTCGCCTTCAATATGTTGCTCGAAGCTGTCGCGGAGAACATCTACCTACGCATCGGGGCAATCGCGAACATCAGCCCATACGAGCCGCTCACAATCTGGGACGGTAGTCAGCACGCCTGGCCGATTTACAATCCTGTTCTATTCTCATTGGTCTGGACCACATTGACGGCCCTCCGATGGTATCGAGACGAGAATGGCTTGACAGTAGTGGAACGATTCCTGCCCGCTGTTCGTAGCGGGCAAGGAATCTCCACGCTACTTCGGTTCCTGGCGATCTTCGCTTGCCTTGAGGTCGTCTACCTACTTCTCTACTTCTTGCCGTGGAACATTTTCTCCGCGATGCGAACAGCGCCACCGATCGTATTCCCGTCGTACTTCCCGGTGCCTTGACCGGGCTTTCGACGATAATCATGGTGAGCGAAACAGCGCCGCGCAGGGCGGATGCTCGTCGGGTCAAAGAGCGTGTGTTGGGACGTGCCATCGACGTCCTCCGAGGTGAACCCGATGCCTCTATGACTACCGTGGCAGCCGGTGTGGGTGTACATCGAGCTACTTTGTACCGCCATTTTCCCACGCGCGACGCGCTTATCGGATGTCTGGCTGAGCGAGCTACCGCCGAGGGCCGACACATGGTCGCCGAGATTGCGGCAGATCCCGCGGAGCTGCGCCAGTTGAGGAAATTGTGCACTGCCATGACGGAATTCGGGGACAAATACCAATTCCTCATCGGGACGGCACCCGTGCTGAACACCGGTGCGGACCCGATTGGCTTGGCAGCACTGATGAGTCGGTGGCAGGAGGCCGGCATCCTTCGCGGCGAACTTACGCCAAGTTGGCTGGCCGCGTCCTTCATGTCACTCGCGATCGCGCTACACGCAGACTCCGGTCCGCTGTCAGCAAGCGTCGAGTTCGGTTGTCGCGCGGAACTATTATTCGAATCCTTTGCGTTAGGCGCTTCAGCCGCGCACCGTCTGGCAACTGCCTCGAGCGGCCCTTGAGACGAGCTCTGGCAGAAGGCAAGCGGTATGCGCGCGTGGGGGTGGCCGCGCGGTCGGCCGGTGTCAGACATTGAAGCGAGGAGCGACGTCGCAGATGATGGTCAGCAATGATTGGGTGAGCAATTCGGCGACTTCGTCGCGGCTCAGCGTGCTTCGCACCAGCCACTGTCTGCCTGCGGCCCGGGCCATCCCGCCGAACGCCAAGAACATTGCGTGCAACCGGTCCCGTTGGGGATGGTCGTCGAGACTCAGCGCCTCGAGCATGCGGTCGGCGGCGACGTCGTCAGCCTGTTCGATGATGCGCTGTATGTCGTGGTCCTGGGCGTCGACGCTGATCGTGGAGGTCCACATCGACTTGTGGCGTGACGTCACCGACAGCCAATAATCGATACTCGCGCGGATCCGGTCCTCCAGCGCATCGGCTGCGATCCCCTGTACGGCGGTCTCGACCACATGCGGCGGGACCAGGGCGAAGCGGCGGACCACCTCGAGGTACATCTCGCGTTTGGTCCCGAAATAGTAGTGGATCAGTGGTCGTCCAACGCCGGCCTCGTCGGCGATGGCGGCTGTTGACACTTCGCTGTAGGTGCGCTCTTCGAAGTGCCGCGCGGCCACTGCCAGAATCTGTTCGCGTCGGCGTTCAGAACCCAGGCGCTGCTTTGCGGGCGCGCTATCGCCAACCATGTGCGGACTTCCTACTGCAGAAAGCGGCCACCGCTATGCGGTCGCCGGGGTATCGATGGATAGATGCTAGACGGGGCGGAGTCGCGCCGGCCGGAACGAGGGGCGTAGCGGCGCGGCGGGATCAAGCGTGCAGTGCAGATTCGGCAAAAAAATGCGCAAAATGTTGACTCGATCACAGAAACATAAATAGTATGCGTTGACGACATGGATTGCCGCCGCAGCATCTCGTGTGGGTCTCACGCCCGACGTCGTTCGGTTGGTGAGAACCGCACGTACTTCAGCACGCGGTGCACTGGGCACGGTGCGGACCGCCGGCGTCAGCCAAAACAGATGTCGAGGAAAGGGTTTCGTACATGGAGATCGCAGCCGTCAAGATGAAGGTCCCGGCGACCACGACGCGGCCGGACAGTGACGCTGCCGTCGAGTGGGCACTGGGACCGGGTTCGATGACCTGGCGCGTGATGAAGGACCCGACGGTGTTCATCGTCGGTCTGCTGCGCGAGGCGCTACTACTCACGCTGCACCCCGCCTTCGCTGCTGCCGCTTCTGACCACGATAGTTTTGGCGACGATCCCGTAGCCCGATTCAAGCACGTGGCGTGGTACACCTACGCCGCAACGTACGGCACGCCCGACGACGCGGAGTACGTGAGCGGAATCGTGCGCCGGAGGCACTCGACCATCGTCGGCGTCGAGCCGTTGACCCTGCTGCCGTATCGCGCCAACTCCGAATACGAACTCGCACTTACGCAGGCGATGCTGTCGGCGTCCTTCCTCGCGACATACGAACTGCTGCACGGCGAGCTGACCAGCGCCCAGCGCGACCAGTTCTGCCGCGAACAGCAGGTGCCCGCCGCACTGCTGGGTACCAACCCCGACCACCTGCCGTCGACCTACGGCGAACTAATCGATTTCATCGCTCATGCCCGAAACCGCTTCGCCACCGGCCTGCAAGCGCGGGAGACCCTCTCGCCGTTCGCAACTGGCGAGTACCGCACGGGCACGGTGATCGGCGATCTGCATCCCCTGTTCCGCAAGCCGGCGATGTTCGCCCTGCGGGCGTTCGCCGACATGGCGATGCTGACGATGTCTTGGGAGGAGCGCGAACTGGTCGCCATCAATCGGCGGCCCAAACTGGGTTCCAAGATCGCCACCCGCGCTGCACTGCGTTTGTTGTCGAAATGGTTCCTCAGCGAAAGGGGACTCTCGGTGTTCGACGAGTTCCTCGGCGAGCGCATCGCTCCGATCTACCGCCGGGGCATCGCCGCCGACGAGGCACCGGGCGGCCGGATCCGCGTGGCCGAGTTCGTGGTCCCCGATCCGCGTCCGTGCTTCCACCGTCTGGATGACCTTGCCGTCAACTGGCCGGGATCAACTGAGGAGTACGTGTTGGGCGGCGAGGGGCGTCAACCCGCCCAGCAACCGACGCCTCCGGTGCTGCGCAGCACTGCGGCGTCTTCGTGACGCCCCGGCGCTGATGATGCCGGCGTTGCACTTCGGTATTGCGCACAACAGCACACTTACGGGCACGATGCCCGGCAGCCGGCCCGGACCGGGGCACCGGCAACCAGACGATCGCGGTTCCGTGGAGCCGGTGACGGTTGAACCGCCGCCATACGTGCGATCGCGTTGACAGAAAGCAGGAACTCGTGGGCATCCAATCGGCGATCAGTAACGTAGTCGGACGGCGGAGTCCAAGGACCACGTCCGCGGTGATCGTGGGGTGTGGGTTCGGTGGGTTGGCCGCCGCGATTGAATTGAAGCGCTCGGGCTTCGAGGACATCACCATCTTCGAACGAGGGCCATCCGTGGGTGGAGTGTGGCGCGACAACACCTACCCTGGAGCGGCATGTGATGTTCCCTCGGCCATCTACTCGTTTTCCTACGCGCTCAAGCCGGACTGGTCTGCCCTGTTCGGTGCGCAATCCGAAATCCACCACTACCTGACCGAGGTGGCCGAGGAGTTCGACATCGCACCGCTCATCCGCTTCAACACCGAGGTCCGCGCCGCGGAATTCGACGAGGGCGCGGGCAAGTGGACGGTGACGACGTTCAACGGCGAATCGGTCGAAGCCGACGTCTTGATTCTGGCCACCGGGCAGCTGAGCCGGCCCAAGATGCCCAACGTGGCCGGCCTGGACGCCTTCGCCGGTAAGTCATTCCACTCGGCGCAGTGGGACCACGACGTCGATCTGGCCAACAAGCGGGTCGCCGTCGTCGGCAGCGGTGCCAGTGCCATCCAGGTCGTGCCCGCCATCGCCGACCGGGTGAAAGACCTGACCGTCGTGCAGCGCTCACCCAACTGGGTCATGTGGAAGAGCCGACGGGTGCCCGGGTCATTCCAGACCGCCTTGATGCGTCGCTTCGGTTGGCTGCGCACCCTGCATCACAACGCGCTGTTCCTTTCCTACGAGACGCGCTACCCGCTGGTGACCCGTGGCGCCGAACCCGTTCGCCGGCTCTCACAGTGGTATCTGATCCAGCGACTCAAGCGTCACGTCAAGGACCCGGCCGAAGTGGCGGCGGCGATCCCCGACTACCGCTTGTTGTGCAATCGCCTGCTGCTGTCCAACGACTGGTATCCCACGATCGGCCGCGACGACGTCCACCTGATCGGCTCGGCCGTGGACAGCGTCGACGAGACCGGCATCAATACCGCTGACGGGCGCCACATTGACGCTGACGTCATCGTCTGGTGCACGGGATTCAAGGCCAGCGAGTTTCTGGCCCCGATCACCATCCGCGGCCGCGGGGGAGCCGACTTGCACGAGCAGTGGGCCCAGGTGCCTTCGGCCTACCTCGGAATGACGGTGCCGAACTTCCCCAACATGTTCATGCTCTTCGGACCTAACACCAACAGCATCACCAACACCATCGTGTTCCTCCTCGAACGCCAGGCCGCTTACATTCGGCAGGCGCTCGAACACAAGGAACGCCACCAGCTGGCGTGGCTGCAGGTCAGCGATGCCACCTACGAGAAGTTCCAGAGTTGGCTGCAGCACAAGCTTGATCGCACGGTCTTCACCGACAACTGCCCCGGCTGGTACACCAATGAACAGGGCAAGGTGACCGCGATGTGGCCGGCCTCGCACTTGGCCTACGCACGGGCGACTCGCCGATTCGAGCCTGACGAATACATCGGCTGGGCTGCTGCGCAACCCATTTCGGCGTCGAGCCGGCCTTCAGGTGAGCCTCAGGCGGCCCGCTGATGACTGCAACCGACGACGCTGGCGCCGCCACGCTGTGCGAACTGTTCGATCGCACCGTGCGTAGCCACCCCGATCTGATCGCGCTGCGCAATGCCGACGGCACGGTGAATTATACCTACGCGCAATACCGGGCGGCGGTGGCTGACGTCGCGGCCGCCCTGCTCACAGCGGGTGTTCGGCGCGGCGACGTCGTTGCCCTGATGTTCGAGAACCGCCCCGAGTTCCACGTGATCGATGCCGCGGTGATGCACCTAGGGGCAGCGAGTTGTTCGATCTACAACACGTCCCCGACAGGCGATATCGCTCACATCATCACCACCTCTGGTGCTCGAATCGCACTGTGCGAAGCGCCTTTCGCGCAACGACTGCGTGAGGCCGCCGCGGAGCTGACGATCGTGTGTACCGATACTGGCGTATCGGGCACCACGGCGCTGCACGATCTGCCCCGCGGTGACGGCTTCGACTTCGAAGCCACCTGGCAGGCGGTGCAACCCGAGGACGTACTCACTCTGATCTACACCTCTGGGACCACCGGTGCTCCCAAACCCGTTGAGCTGACTCACCAATCGATGGTCGCCGAGGTGCTGCTGGCCGCCGAGGTGCTGGAGTTTCGGGCAGGCGATCGCGTACCCTCGGCGTTGCCGATGGCCCATGCCGCGCAACGCTGGGGAACGCATTACAGCGCCATGGCCTTCGGTCTGGATGTGGTGTGCATCGACGACCTGAGCACGCTGGCGTCGAGCCTGGTGACCATCCAACCCGATATCTGGGGGACCGTGCCGCGAATCCTAGAGAAGATGGTCGCTGGGTTGCGGGCCCGGATGGAGGCCGAGACAGACCCTGCCAGGGCGGGATTGGTAGCTACTGCGATCGACGTTGGTCAGCGTTATGCGGCTGCGGTGCAGCAAGCTCGCGCCGATGGCAGCCAACCATCCCAGGCCCTCGCCGAGCAACGAGAGAAGGTCGAGCCGGTCTTGGCGGCGATCCGTCAGTCCATGGGGCTGGGCAACCTGCGCTGGCTGATGGTGGGCGCAGCTCCCACCGCCCCACACATCCAGTCCTACCTGGCCGGGCTCGGCTTGGAAGTGGTCGAGGTCTGGGGGATGTCGGAACTGGGCGCGGTGGCCACGATCAACCCGTGCGGTGCGCAGAAGTTCGGCACGGTGGGAAAGCCGCTGCGTGACGTGCAGATAACCCTTAGCGACGACGGCGAGATCTTGGTATGCGGGCCCATCGTTATGCGCGGATACCGCGGTGAACCGGTGGCGAACGCGCAAGCGTTCACCACCGACGGGCGGCTGCGTACCGGAGACCTAGGCCAGCTCGACGAGGACGGCTATCTGTCCATCACCGGCCGCAAGAAGGAGATCATCGTCAATTCCGCAGGCAAGAACATCGCCCCGGCCAAGGTGGAGGCAGCGGTCAAGGCCGAAAGCCCGCTGATCGCTTCGGTGGTGGCCATCGGCGATGAACGCCCCTATCTGACCGCACTGATCGTCTTGGACCCCGACGCATTGACCCAGTTCGCCGCCTCGGCGGGCATCCCAGTCCAGCGGCCCGAAGATCTTTGTGACCACGACATCGTCACCACGGCCGTCGCGCAGGCGGTGGAGCGGGCCAATACCCACCTGGCCAGGGTCGAGCAGATCAAGCGCTACACCGTGTTGTCCCAGTTTTGGCAGCCCGACAGTGCGGAGTTGACCCCTACTCTCAAGTTGCGGCGGCGGGTGATCGCCGAGAACTACCGCAGCGAGATCGATGCGCTGTATGCCGCCGAGGCGGTGGCGCGATGAGCGCCCCGACCCGTTCCGCCGCGCGGGCCAAGCAGTCCTTCGCCGCCCGTGACGTCGCCACCGGCGAGACCATCGCCGAATTTCCCTGCACGGACGCCGATCTGGTGGCGGCACGGGTCGCCGACTGCCGGGTTGCCGGCCGCGTCTGGCACGGCCTGGGGTTTGCGCAACGCCGGGGTTGTCTGCTGGCGTGGGCCGCGGACATGGTCGCTCACAGCGAGGACTTCGTGTCACTGATTCACCGCGAGAGTGGGAAACCCGTCGATGACGCCTACCTCGAACTGGTCATCGCCGTCGAACACATCCGGTGGGCGGCGCGCAACGCCGAACGGGTGCTGCGGAAGCGGCGGGTGATACCGACAGCGTTGATGGCCAATTATCGTGCCGTCATCGACTCCGAGCCCTTCGGTGTCATCGGCATCATCAGCCCGTGGAACTACCCATTGTTCGCGCCAGTGGCGCCGCTGGCGTCGGCGCTGGCGGCGGGCAACGGTGTCGCGCTCAAGCCGAGCGAACACACCACTGCCGTCGGCGCTGAGCTGGTTAACGCCTTCGTGCGCGCTAATCCTCATGTGCCGGCAGGTGTTTTGACGCTGGTCACCGGTGCCGCGGAAGCTGGGGCCGGTCTGATCAGCGGCGGGGTGGACAAGGTGGCCTTCACCGGGTCGCCCCGCACCGCCAGAAAGATCCTGCACGCGTGCGCAGAGACTCTGACACCGGCGGTGATGGAATGCGGTGGCAAGGACGCGATGATCGTCGCTGCCGACGCCGACGTCGAGGCGGCCGCCGACGCCGCCGCCTGGGGTGGGTTCAGCAATGCCGGCCAGACTTGTGTTGGGGTGGAACGGATCTACGTGCACCAGGCCGTCTCCGAGCGGTTCCTCGATGCGCTGGCCCGTCGGCTGCGCACCGTGCGGGTCGGTACCGAGCCGGGTTCGACCTACGGGCCGATGGCCCTGCCATCGCAAGCCACCGTCGTGGCCGAGCAGGTGCGCCAGGCGATCGAGCACGGTGCAGGCGCTCCGCTGGGCGGTGCAGAACGCGTTCGTGGCCGCATCGGTGAACCGATCATCCTGGTGGACCCCGACGAATCCTGCTCCGCGGTGCAAGAGGAAACGTTCGGCCCCATGGTGACGGTATGCACGGTGGCCGACCTGGAGGAAGCGGTCCGGTTGGCCAACGGCACCAACTTCGGGTTGGGGGCAGCCGTGTTCTCCAAGTCCGAAGGACCGCGTCTAGCGGCTGCCCTGCGCTGCGGAATGGTATCCATCAACTCGGTGATCGCCTTCGTCAGCATTCCCGAACTGCCCTTTGGCGGAGTCGGTGAAAGCGGCTACGGCCGTATCCACGGCGCCGAAGGACTCCGTGAATTCAGCCGCACGAAGTCGATTTCGACGAAAGTCGCCAACCCGCCAGGACTCAACGGAATGCTCTTGCAACGGCCCGCCTTCACCATGTTCGCGTTGCGTACCATGACCCGCGCCCGCTTCCGCGCCGGACGGCGCAACCCGTGATCACTCGACGATTCGCGTTCGCGAGCCCATGCCAGGCCAGCGCCGAGACAGTCCTGAAGTTGTTGGACGACGTCGATGGCTGGTCTGATTGGGCGCGCCCACTGGTGCTGCAGACCCGCTGGGAACGGTGGGGCGAGTCGATGCCGGCGGGCCCGGGCGCGGTACGCAAGATCGGCGCCTGGCCGGTGTGGGTCCGTGAACTCATCCTGACTCGCGACGACGGTGGCCAGACCTACACAGTCATCAGTCCCGCAGTGTTCACCCACTATCTGGGATCGGTCACGGTGCGGCCGGCGGCAGCGGGAGGCGTCGACGTCGAATGGCGCATCGAGTTCGCCGCCAGGCGCCGGATCGCGGCGCCGCTGCTGAATGCCGTGCTGCGGGGGACCATCGCGGGACTGCTCAAGCGGTTGGTCAATGCTGCCGAACAGCTGTCCGCCCGAGAAGAGAGATCACGCAATGAGTGAAGCACTCGCGGCGCACACCATTGACGCGAAGGCGGGGCTGCACGGCCGGGTGGCACTGGTGACCGGTGGGTCGCGGGGCGTGGGCGCGGGAGTCGCCAGGGAACTCGCCGCGGCCGGCGCGCAGGTCGCCGTGACGTACATGCGGTCGCCGGAGGCCGCTGTCAAGGTGGTCGCCGACATCGAAGCCGCTGGCGGACAAGCGATGTCGGTCTATGCGTCGGCGGCAGAAGAACAATCGTGGTCGGATGCCGTCGCCGCGATCGTCGATCGCTTCGGCGATGTCGACCTATTGGTCAGCAATGCCGGCGTGGCCAGCCGGGGGCTTGCCATCGCCGACACCGATCCGCGGGAATACCTCCAGCTGCTTGGCGTGCACACGCTGGGCCCGCTGGCGTTGATTCGCCAACTGCTGCCGGGCATGCGGGCCAAGGGGCGCTCCGACATCGTGGTGATCTCCAGTGCGATCGTCGACGTGTGCCCGGCCAACACGGCGCCCTACGCCATGGCCAAGGCCGCCATGGAGGCGGCATGCCGGGTATTGGCCCGTGAGGAGCGCGACCACGGCGTGCGCATCAACGTCATCTCGCCGGGTCTGATCGACACCGACATGGGCGCAAGGCTCGTCAACGCCACCTCGCCCGGCGACACGATCGAAGGCACCGAGACCCATTCGCCGTTCGGGAGAGTCTGCAAGCCGGCCGACATCGCTCGACTCGTAGTCTTCCTCGCCGGTCCTGGCGGGGAGTACATCACCGGTCAGCGGGTGATCATCGACGGTGGCGGTGCCGCACCGCCGATGTACTGACCCGTCGCCGCGACGAAGCAGAACAACGAATGCGGGGCCCGTCCCACCTGGGAAGGCCACCGCACTTATGGAATTGGCCGTGGCTCTACAGCGTGCGGGCGATCAGTTCCTTCATGACCTCGTTGGCGCCAGCGTAGATCTTCTGGATGCGGGCGTCCGCGTACATCTGGGCAATCGGGTATTCCAGGCTGTAGCCGTAACCGCCGAACAACTGCAAGCAGCGGTCGATCACTGCGCACTGCTGATCGGCCAACCAGTACTTGGCCATCGCGGCGGTAGTCACGTCGAGATGGCCGTCGACGAGGGCGCTGATGCACTGGTCGATGAAGACCCGCGACACGTGCGCGATGGTGGCGCACTCGGCGAGTTCGAACCGAGTGTTCTGCATGGCAAACAGCGGGGCGTTGAACACGTTGCGTTGCTTGGTGTATTCGACGGTCAGCTCGACGGCGCGCTCCATCGAGGCGACGGCAGCGACGCCGAGTATCACCCGCTCGGTGGCCAGCTGCGTCTTGAGTTGAGCGAATCCACCGTTGAGCGATCCGAGGACGGCGTCGGCGGGCACAGGGAAGTCTTCGAAGAACAGCTCGGCGGTGTCCTGGCCCTTCTGGCCTATCTTCCTCAGCGCCGCACCGCGGGAGAACCCGACCGGGTCGCTGCCTGCCGAGCGTTCGGTGACGTCAACGATGAACAGTGAGATTCCCGCGCCCCGGGCGTTGGGGTCGGTCTTGGCGGCCACGATCACCACGTCGGCGTTGAGGCCGTTGGAGATGAAGCACTTCGTGCCGCTGAGCGAAAAGCCGTCGTCGGTGGGGACCGCACGGGACGTCATCGCCTGCAGATCCGAGCCGGCGCCAGGTTCGGTCATCGCGATGGCGCTAATCCACTCACCTGAAGCCAGTTTCGGAAGGTAGCGCTTCTTTTGCGCCTCGGTGCCGTAAGCCAGGATGTAGTGCGGGACGATGACGGCGTGCACGCCCAGGTGCAGCGAGGTGTCACCGGCGAGGGTTTGCTCGGTGAGGAACGCGGCTTCGTGGGCGAAAGTGCCGCCGCCGCCACCGTATTCCTCGGGAATCGACATGCACATCAGGCCCATTTCGCCTGCCTGCCGGTACAGTTCGCGGTCGGGCCGACCCTCGCGGGCCGCGGACTCGGCCTGCGGGCACACATACCGTGTGAAGAAGTCGCGCGCCAAATCGGCAACGGCAGCCACGTCGTCGGTCATCCACGACGCGGTCTGGCGGGAAGCTTCCAAAGTCGATGTCATTCTCGTCCTCTCCACAGCGGGTGTCGTCAGCCGTCTGACCGGGCCCGTCGGACCCTTCCCGGTCAACCACGACCCGGCTGGCTATTCCGTGGAATGCAGGCAAGGCGTGCAATCGACTGTTGTATGCACAGTAGAACACAGCATTGTATACGCATAATTGACCGATCCCGTCTGGTGATCGTAAGGTGGTGGGAGTCACTCGCGGGAAGGATTGTTTCGATGGTCACAGCGATTCCGAACGACATCCGCTTGATGGGCCCGCTGAAGCCGATGAGGTTCGAAGCCCACATCGAAGACTGTGTGGTCACCGAGGGCGAGATCCCGCCGCAACTCAATGGCGGCTTCTATCGCGTAGGTCCGACCTGGAAACGCCCCACTAAGCAGGGGTTCAACGGACTGGCCTCCACCGATGCGATGGTTCAAGGCTTGATCTTCGCCGAGGGGCGAGCGCACTTCACCAACAAATGGGTCGAGACACCCAAGTATCTGCTGGAGCAGAAACACAACGCATCGCTGTTCGATTGGACTGACGGCGTGTTCACCGACTGGCGTGGGTATGGACTGGGTGCATCGATTCCCAACGAGTACACCGGTGGAGTTCCCGCCGGCAGCCCAATAGTCAACGTGTTCCCCTTCGCCGGTGAGCTACTGGCTAGCGGCGAGCAGGGTATTCCGCCGGTCGCGATCGATCCTGTTACGTTGGAGACTCGCGGTATCGTCCCGTGGTCGCACCGCCTATCACCCGGGATGACCCCACCTACGTGCTTCGGAGACAACGCGTTCACCGCTCACCCCAAGTGGGATGCCGCCAGCGGCGTTCTCTACGGCTGGTCGTATCGCGACGTGCAGCCATACGTCACCCTGCATTGGGTGCACCCCGACGGACGGATAGAAACCCGCGATATCGACGACGCCCCATACGCGCAAAACGCCCACGACATGTGGCTTACCGAGAACTACGTGGTACTCCCCTTCCAGCCATTTCTGGTCGACCAGAAGCGCATCGAGCGCGGGCTGTCGGTCTTCGGATGGGACCCCACGCTGCCGACCAAACTGGCCCTCGTCTCCCGCGCGGACATCAATGCGCCGATCAAGTGGGTCACGGCTGACTTCGACAACCAATACATCATGCACACCATGTCGGCCAATCACGTGGGGGACAAACTGATCCTCGACGGACCGATCTTCGACCGCCCGCCATTTCCGTTTGAAGACCAGGTGGACTTCGGTGTCGATTTCGTACCGTTCGGTGCTGGCGTGACCGGTCGCTGGATCGTCGACCTCGCCGAGGGCACTGTCAAAGCCGAGCGACTCGACGATAGAGCTGTGGAGTTCCCGAAAGTCGACGAGCGCTACTACGGCAAGAATTACGAGTGGGGCTTCATGGCTTGCGGCGAGACCCTGTGGTCGCTGGATTCGGTCTTGCGCCGCAACGTGCGTACTGGCGACGAAGAGATCTTCAAAATCGACGGACGTGGCCAATCGGTGGCCCTCTTCGAGCCCACCTTTGCCCCGCGATCGACTACCGCGCCCGAAGGCGATGGCTACCTAATCGTGCCCATTTCGCACTTCATGGAGAATACTTCCGAATACCAGATCTTCGACACCCAGGACTTTGCCGCCGGGCCGGTCGCTCGCATCGAATTACCCTTCCAGATCGGGTGGACCCCCCACGGCCACTTCCTCAACTTTGACCCCCGTTAATACGCGAGCAGTGCGGACTGCGACGAAAGATGCTGCCAGGATAGGCCTTTCGGTTGCACGCGTCGCGACCTCGGTGGTGTCGGACAGGCTCAATCCGCCGACTGTCCGGTCCTTCGCCGACGTTCCCTCCCGCATCGGCCATATCACGCCGGGATGGCTGACCGCGGTACTGCAAGGCGTACTGCCGGGCGTCGAAGTCGATGCGGTATCAGAGGACGGGGTCTCATCGGGAACTTCCGTCCGGGCACGGTTGCATCTGCGATACGCGACGGACCGCGACGACCAACCGGCCACCATGTTCGCCAAGAGCACTCCGACGTTCGCCACTCGGATCGCCAACGGACTGACCGGAACTGCGCCGACCGAGGCCGGTTTCTACCGTGAACTGCGGCCGCAGCTGGACATCGAGGCGCCCCTGGGCTACCACGGTGCGTTCGATGAAAGGTCGTGGCGTTCCATCCAGATCATCGAAGATCTGGTCGCGACGAAGGGCGCCGGGTTCTGCTCACCAGCCCGCTTTGTATCCGCCCAAGAGGCGGAGCAAATCGTGTGTCAACTGGCCGCCTTGCATGCCCAGGGAATGCAGTTGCCGCGCGTATCCACGGGACGGCCCCCGTGGTTGCGCACCTATCCCGACTGGTGGGGTCAGGCGCTGAGGGTGGTCGGGGTCAAGCGCAGTCACCTGCGGGGCGTGGCGGCTGCCGTCGACCACGGTGTGATGCCAGCGGCACTTCGCGGCCGTGGAAATGACCTGTGGGAGGGATTCCTTCGTTCGGTGCAGGCTCATCGAAATCTGCCTGCAACACTGCTGCATGGCGACGTCCACCTCGGCAATTGGTATGTCACCGAGGACGGTGTGATGGGCCTTTGTGACTGGCAGTGTGTATCGGCGGGGCACTGGTCGCGTGACCTGGCCTACGCGTTGGCAACAGTTCTGGACGTCGAGCAACGTCGGACGTGTGACCGCGAGTTGATCGAGATCTATCTGGACCGACTGCGAGAGGGCGGCGCCCCGCCTATGGAGTTCACGGCGGCCTGGCACATGTACCGTCGGCAGCTGCTTGGCGCATTGGTGATGTGGACACCCACGTACCGGCCACCGCCGTTGATGCCCGACATGCAACCAACCGAAGTGACCGAAGAAATGTTGCGGCGTATCAGCACCGCGATCGTCGACCTGGACTCCTTATCGGCATGACCTTTAGTGATAACGAAAAGTCAACGGAGACAACATGACTACACAGGAAACGCAGCGCAACGACGTGATTATCGTCGGTGGCGGACACAACGGGCTGGTCGCCGGTTGCTACCTCGCCAAGGCGGGATTGCAGGTGCTGATCGTCGAGCAGGCCCCGTGGTTGGGCGGCATGGCGGCCTCACGGGCCTTCGTCCCGCAAGCCCCCGAGCACGTTCTCAGTCCCGGCGCGTGGGAGAACGTCTACTTCCGTGCCGGCGGTGTGGGCGAGGAACTCGAACTGCACCGATTCGGTCACCGCGATCTGGACTCCGCCGGCTGGGCATGGTTGGGGGACAACGGCGAATCGGTGGTTCTGCAAGCGAGCCTGTCCAAGACCCTGGCCGACATTCGACGCTTCTCGGTCAAGGACGCTGTCACCTACGCCGACCTCACTGAAGCCGGCATCAAGATCCTCAAGATCCAAGACGAGTACGGGCTGTCACAGCCGAAGCGGCCCAGCCTGGCGACCGTGGCCACTGCCGTGCGCGCCGTGGTCGGCAGCCGACGCATCAGGAGCCTGCTGGGATCGCTGCTGACGACCACCGCCGCCGATGGCATCGAGGCGCTGTTCGAGTCCGAGGCGCTGCGCGGGGTGTTCGCGGGAACTGGCGCGATTCTGGCGCCGCTTACCGTCGATGGCAGCGCCATCGCGCTGTTGGCCGCGTCGATGATCCACCACCATGGGGCAGCGCGGCCCGTCGGCGGAATGGGAGGTTTGGTCGCGGCACTTCAGAGATGCTTCGAGGCACATGGCGGGCAGCTGCGGCTGTCCTCCAAGGTGGCCGGCATCCGGATGAACTCCCGCGCAGGTGGTGTCGTCGAACTGACCGACGGCACGGTGATTCACGCCGAGCGCGCCGTTATTGCGGCATGCCCGGTCCAGCGGTTGCCCGACATGGTTGGTGATGCGTTGCCCGTCGACATTGCCGAGCGGCTCCGGCACGCCCCGGCCAACTCGACGGGTCTGGGCACCTTCACCATCAACGCCGCACTGTCCGGTCGCGTCGAATTGCCCCATCATCAAGCGAATCGGAAGGACCTCGACCTTCGCAGGCCTGCGATCTATATGGGCACTCTCGAAGAGGTCGTTGCGGCGGGGGAGCAATCAGCGCGCGGAGAGCTGCCCGATCGGACGACGTTCTGCCTGGGCATCTTGTCCGCCATCGATGAAAGCCAGGCCCCGCCCGGGCAGGACGTCGTCCAGCTCTACAGTCCTGCGCCCGTGCGCCCCGACGGCGGGTGGGACAAGTGGCGCGGGGAAGCCGAGCGGCGCCTGCTGGACAAGGTCAGCCAAGCCGCACCCGACTTCGTCAACCTGCAGATCGGTAATTTCGTCGAGACTGCCGAAGATCTCGCCGGTCGCACGGGTGCGGAGAACGGCTGCATTTACCACATCGACAACCTGCCCACCCGGATCGGTCCGCTGCGGCCCGCCGCCGGCGCCGGTGGCTACCGCACAGCAGTACCGGACCTGTACCTCGGATCAGCGAGTTGCCATCCTGGTGGGGGCGTCTCTGGACTGCCTGGCAAGCATTGCGCCACAGCGGTTCTCGACGATCTTCGCGGTGGCCGTGGTTTCCTCAGCCGGATCCGTACCTCTTTGACATAGGCTGCCCTGTCGCCGGGCAGCGCAGGCTCTGGGCGGGGTATCGAGGCGCTGTCGCCCGCCCAACATCGAACGGATTCGCCAGATGTCCGGAATGGGTGATCGTCTGGAAACGGCCCTGTCCAAGAGCATGTTCGAGTTCTCCCGCTGCCTGTTGGCGCTCACCAAAGGACTACTCGGGGGATTGCCTACCGTGGAGCACTGCTGAGGCACAAGGCCGGCCGCAACCTCAATACGACCATCGGCAAGTTGGTGTCTTCGTAGCGGACGGGTTCACCCAAGGTATGGGTCAAGGCATTCTCATGGAGCGCCCACGCTCTGAGGTGGCGTCTCCGGTAGTCGCTGAGAACGTCGTCGGCCTCCGCTGGAGACAGGACCTCTGCGAGCGCATGTTGCCGACGCCGAAAGCCCGTTGACACCCTCACCTCAGGATTGGCCGCGATGTTCCGGAACCACTGGGATCGCTCGCCGAAGACCGACGAAACGATGTATACGTCACGCGCCGGGCGTTGCAGGACCATGAGGACGGCGAAACGTCGTTGTCCTGACTGCCTGCCCCGGTGCTCCATCATCAGCAGTCGTTTCCCCAACAGGAGGCCGAAACCACTGCGATACAATGAGATTGGAGCCCGCATCAGTTTCCGGTAGCCCACTCGATGGCCTACAGCATCAACGACCTTCGTCTTCATGGCTCGACCGCAGGAAATCATGCGATGCCCGGCCCTCGTCGTCCAATTGGCCCGATTAAGCCGTTGCCGTGGCCTTGTCTCGCATGGGTGACGAGTGTCGACCGCGGAGGGTGACCGCGGTCGAAATGGCGGCCTGCATGCCGCCGAAGACGAGCACGATGGAAATGGCCGCGGCCAGCCAGACGACCGGCAGCGATGTCGTGGAGTTTTGCGCCAGCATGACTGGCCACTGCGTGGCCACTAAGATTCCCACTGCCGAGCCGGGAATGGTCGCGATGACTGCCAAGGGGGTCCACGCCGCTTTTGGGCAACTCAAGACCCAATGAACGGCGAATCCACAGCTTAGTGCGATGGCCGACATCACGAACGGAATCGTGATCGACAATCCGTACTGGAAGAAGTTCGGTTGCGGTCCGTAGTAGATGTGCACGCCGGCCAACGTCGACGGAAGTTCGATGATCACATCCAGCACCGCGATGGCACCGAAGATGCGCCACAGACCCGCCGACGAGATCCCGTCCGTCAGGGCTCGGTGGACGACAAAGGCTCCCAGTCCCACATACCATGGGTAGCCGATCAGCAAGTACAGCGGCATCGGGGTCCCGTAGAGGTCCATCGTGATCAACGGGCTGTTGACTGGATACCAGACGAGCATGAGGCGGTCGAGGATCGGCTCGTTGGCGAACATTGCGAAGAACCCGCCGAGCATGCAGTACAACGGCATTGGATCGCGATGACGGACGACCCAGCCCAGTGCCCCGATCAGTGCGATCGACGCTGCAACGATATTGGCGCCCATGAACGTCCATGCCGCCACTGAACCCGCCAGCGCGGCGAATGGTGGATCGGTCAGATCTGAGAATGGCAAGGCGGGTCACCTTCCAGGTCGGGTAACGGCGTGGTTCGGACGAGTGACGCCGACCGGCTACTTGGCACCGCATCAGCCCCGCGCCAGGTCATCAAGGTAGTCACCATGAGCTGGCTGTTGGGGTCGTCGCCGTGGATGCAGTAGATACCTGAGTCGCGTGTCGTCGCGCACCGGGAGCCCCGATGTTCGATGTAGGTCCGTTCGGGCAGGATTGTTTGCGCCGCCGGTGAGGAAAACCGGGGCTCTTCGGTGTGATACAGCCGAGGGAAGGGGTCGCCGACGAACCATGCGACCTCGTTTTGACCAGCAGGGGCACCCGGCAGATTACCCGAGCAGCCATAGCTGCCGTCATCGCCAATGCCGCAACGCATGCCCACCGGACTGGTGAACCAGACCCCGTCCTCGTTGACAACCCTATAGATCCAGGTGCTTGACACGGATCGGTACCCACTGGAATCCGGGTATGGACTCTGGGCGGGCATGGCGTTCGCGGTACCGGCGAAAGCTGTTGCAATTGTGACGATTATGGCGATACCGCCGACACGCCACAAACGAGGTGAGGCTGTGTTGGGTGTCATGTGCCGTTCAGCCAGGTGTGTGTCGGAGTGATGAGAAAACGAAATGGCCCGCGTTCGCAGTAAGTGCTGAGGTCGACCGTGGTGCCGCACCTGGTGCCCTCCACAGAGATATAGGACAGCGGAGGAATGGGAGTCGACCCGCGCGTCTGCGGAAATCTGATGGCCAAGGTCCAGTCATAGTGCACGCGGGTGTCGCCGGTGATCCATCCGATCCTGTCGATCCCCGGTGGTGCTCCGGGAATGCCGCCGGCTCCGGGAATGCCGCCGGTGCAGCCGAAACTTCCCCGGAACCAAATTCCGCAGCTGAGCCCTTGTGCGGTGGTGAACCAGTAGCCGGGTTGATCCGGCAGCGATGCGCCAGGCGGATCGGACATCGCATAGGGCGCGGCACCGATTTCGGTGAAGTAGCGCAATTCAGGGTAGGGATGCGGTGCCTGGTCTGCCGGCGGTTCGGCGTGAATAAGTGGAGGCGTAGACAGCATCACGAGGCTGACGACGACGGCGAAAACCTGCGTCCAGCGTGGCCACCCCCGGCGGGAGGTATGGATACGAGGCGCTTGGGTCATGCACGGACTCCGAGATCGTGGGGCGCTTTTGCGTGGATGTTGCTTCTGCGGCGGAAGATACAAGCGTCACTGTGACGAAACGGTCGCCCGCCGAAGTGCCGATCGCTGGGTCGGCAAAGTTGTGATGCCGAGCACCCTGGCAACCGTAGCGTGGTGGACGTCTCGAAGTCAAGTATGCGTATTATTAGTGGTATATTCTGCATGAAACTGGCAAGTGCTGACAGAACAATGCGTTGTTTGCAATGTCTAATGGCTGTATGATTGCGGTCTAATGCGCAGGCCTGACCAGGATGACCGACGCCAAGTCGAAGCCGGCGTCGTCGTGCCATGTGCTCGACCCGAATTGCGTGTACGAGCAGTCGGGCTTGAACGCCTGCCACTGGAGCATCAAGCCGTGGACGGCGTCGGCTTGTGTTGCGCCGTACCCTGAAAGCTGGATTGCCTTAGTGCCGGAATACCCGATGGTCGACAGTGCTGGCAGGGGATCGGTGAAGGGCACCGCCGCGCTGCGATGTGCAATGTAGTCGCTGGTTGATTGGTTAGCCATAGCTGCAACCCGCTCCACGAGCGGATCGGACTGCAGGGGCGCGCAGGCGGACGCGGATCGGACCGCAATCACGGCCTGACCCAATGGTGACTGCGAGTCAGCCCCTGACGGCGCGACCGTCAGCGCCGAAATTGTCAGCGCCGCCATCGGGATCGAACAGATGGGAAGCATGCGTTGTCGGCGCATCGTCACCTCACTCGTCGAACTGCGACGGTAGCCGGTCGCGGAGGCATCACGGTATCGCACTTGAGGCTAGCTTCCTTGCAGTTTGCGTAGGTATACCAGTATTTGCATATTCGGGCTGGCGTTTCGATACGTCCTGTGGTGCGACTTGCAAAACTGACGATCTTCGCACGACCTGGCGAACCCATCCCTCGCTGCGTACCATCATGCACACAAATCTGGCTGAATAGCTACGCGGTGCGTAGTTCAGACGGCGCTGTCACGTTATTTGAA
>PLSK01000119.1 GCA_003165155.1 Mycobacterium sp.
CAGATGGATGCGAAGTGGCGCGATGTTCGAAGACATCTCGCGGACCGAGGCGTCGACGAGGACACCATTGTCACGCTTGAGCGCGCCGTCCTGCACAGCGAACCGGCCGTGGGTCGACGGGGCCGCGGGATGATCGCGGCCGGTGACCACGTGTTGGTCAACGAGCATCTCGTGGGCCCACCGTCGGCCACGGTGCTTCGTGTGTCGGATTACCCGTACATCGTGCCCCTGGTGGAGCTCGGCATGTGGCGCCCGACGTACGTATTTGCTGCCGTCGACCATGCCGGCGCCGATATCACCCTGCACCAGGGCCACATGGTTCGATCGGAGACCGTCGACGGCGGCGGCTATCCCGTGAACAAGCCAGCCACCGCCGGGTGGAAAGGCTGGGGCGACCACCAGCACTCGACCGAAGAAGCCATCCGCATGAACGAGCGCATGGTCGTCGACCGCCTCACCGAGCTGGTGGATAAAACGGGCGCTGAAGTGGTGTTCGTGTGCGGCGAGGTCCGGGGGCGCACCGATGTGGTTTCGGCGCTGCCGGAACGCGTGGCGGCGCGGGTGTGCCAACTGCACGCCGGAGCACTGGGCAGGCGCATCGGCGAGGACGAGATCAGCGACCTGATCGAGGTGGAGTTCGAGCGGCGCCGACGCACCGAAATCGCCGATATCGCCCAGCGGTTCCAAACCGANNAGATCGGACGCCGATCCGGGCTGGCCGCCGAAGGGCTGACAGCGGTGTGCGCGGCGCTGCGGGCCGGCGACGTCGACACGCTGATCGTCGGTGAGCTCGGCGACGCCACACTCGTCACGGGCGAAGAGCTCACCACCGTCGCACCGAACGCCGATGCGCTCTCCGAACTGGGGGAAGCGCCGGTTCGGGTGGTGAGGGCCGATGAGGCGCTGCCGTTCGTCGCGATCACGATTCGCGCATCGGTAGTCCGGGTCGACGACCGCATCGCACCCGCCGATGGGATCGGCGCCGGGCTGCGATACGCCCCAACCGGCGTGCTCGGCGATAGTGGAGCACCAAGCCGATCGATTGCCCTTTAGCAGCTGTGGTTGGTACCAGCTGCAGAATCGACCAGCGTGCCAGGCCGACACGGCTGGCCAGCCGGGGTAGACGCCCGATCGTGACGCGCGGACGGTGAGAGTGGTGTCGGTATCGCGGTCGACGTGGATGTGACTGTTCCAGTACTGCACTAGCACGACGGCCGCGAAGGCGGTGAGCGACTATCAGCGATTCGCCGAAGATTAGCTATTCCCCACAAGCGCGGACTGAACACAGAGTCCGTGCGTGCCGTACCGGGACAGTGGCCAGTCGTGATCGCTGAGGCACCGCCACTCAGTTTCCACCGAAAACCGGCCAGTCTCTTTTCCCTCGACAGCAGAACTGTTGTGCTACTGGCTGATGCAATCCGCACGCACACTAGAAACGTACGATCGACGATCACACTGCCACCGAACCCTGGCCGCAGCGTCTTCGCCAGCCTGGGGTCGTTGTGTGGCCGCAGGGCGTACCAAGCGTAAACAACACGCATTGCAACGACTTTCGGCTGCGCGGATCAGCCGGCCGACTCGCCGCCGATGATCTGTCGCTGCACGGTCTGCGACGCACGCAGCAGCAGGTCGGGAGCGACCGCGGACAGCGAACTGGCCACCGCAGCGGCCAGCAAGGCCTGACCCCAGGCAAACGGGTCCACTGGGGTGCAGCCGAACACGTGGCTGAGCCCGGGGATGCTGACCACCACCATGAGTGCGCCGAGCGAGCCGGCCGACGTCAACACCACCAGCGGGGCGCGCGAGTCGACCAACGTCTGGGCGAGTTGCGTGCTGACCAAGGCGATCAATGCGACCGTCGCCGCGCGGCGTCGGGTGCCGGTCACGCTGGCCATCGACCACCCCAGCGTGGCGCCGAACGTGGTGGACGCACCACGAATCCCGATTGCCCGCCACATCGCTGCCTCGTCCCGCTCGACCTCGGCGGTGCCCGTCTGCGGGCTAACGGCCAGGGCGGCGGCGGGCAGCGCGTCGGTCAGCATGTTGACCAACAGCATCTGGCGGGCGTTGAGCACCGAACGCCCGGTCAAGATGGTGGTCAGCAGTGCAAAGCACACCTCGCCGAGGTTGCCCCCCAACAACATCGACACCGCCGACTGCACCCGCCGCCACAGCTGCTGGCCTTCGTCGAGGGCGTCGAGCAGCGCCTCGATCCGCTCATCGAGCAGCACCACATCGGCCGCGGTGCGGGCCGCATCACTGCCGCGCGCGGCCACCCCGATGCCCACGCTGGCTGCCCGGATCGCGGCGGCGTCGTTGACACCGTCGCCGACCATCGCTGTGACCAGCCCCGCCCGCTCAAGGGTTTGGACCACGTCGATCTTGTGTTCCGGCGTCATCCGCGCGAAGACCACTCGCGACGCGACGGCCGCGGCCCGCTCGTCGGCGGACAGCGCTTCCCAGTCGCTGCCGGTAATCACCTGGTCGGCAGCGACGTCGATGCCCAGCTCTTGGGCGATCACGGCCGCGGTAGCCGGGTGATCGCCGGTGATCAACCGGACGCCGATATCACGCTTGGCGAGTTCGTTCAGCACGGCCCGGGCCATGGGTCGAACCGTGTCGGCCAATCCGAGCAGACCGACAGGGGTGAGATCAGACTTGCACAGGGTCTCCAGCAGATCGGGATCGGTCGCGGCGGCCGCTGCTTGATCCGGGCTGAGATGGCGCTCGGTCACCGCCAGCACCCGCAACCCGCTGGCCGCCATCTCGTCGATCTGCTGCGTCAACGGTTCATCGTCATGGAGCAACGCCGACGCGAGCACCTCGGGTGAACCCTTGATGGTCAGCCGGGTGCCGACGAGCGCGGCTGCGAACGGACGACCGGACTGGAACGGCAGGAACGCGTCACGCGTCAGCCGTGGTTGCGGCTGCGAGCCGTCGCCGCGAACCGCGGGATCGCCGGCGGCCTGGTGTATCGCATCGTCGGTGGCGTGGTCGACACGGTGGGTGTGCCTGGCATAGCTGGTGCTCAGCGCCGCATCCAGTACCTGTCCGGAGGTGAAGCCCGTCATTGGGTGCACCGCTTTGACCTTCAGCCGGTTTTCGCTCAGCGTGCCGGTCTTGTCGAAGCACACCACGTTCAACCGGGCCAGCGCTTCGACCGAGTGGGGGTTGCGGATCAGCACCGATTCGCCGGTGAGCCGCCGCGCGGCCGATAGCTGGGCCAGTGTCGCCACCAGCGGCAAGCCTTCCGGAATGGCAGCAACGACCAGCGTGATCGCACTAGACACTGCCTCGCGCAACGGGGTGCCCCGCGACACGCTCAGCAACCCCACCAGGCCCCCGCTGGCCATACTGAACGGCAACGCCCGGCTGGTGATCCGCCGCAACTGTCGCTGTAGGCCGATCTCCTGCAACTTCCTCGGAGCCATCGCCAACGCCCGGCGCATCTCCGAGCGCGAACCGACCGCAGTCACCACGGCCACCGCCGTGCCGGCGACCATCGTGGTGCCGGCATAGAGCATGCAGGTGCGTTCGGCCAGCGGGGCGCCCGGCGTGGGTTCGGTCTGCTTGGCCACCGGCAGCGATTCGCCGGTGAGCGTGGATTCGTCGACTTCGACATTCAATGTGTGCAGCAGCCGGGCGTCCGCAGGGATCACCTCGTCGGCATGGACTTCGATGATGTCGCCCAGACGCAGCCACTTGGTCGGCACTTTTTCGCGGCGCTGTGCTTCCAGCGGGCCCACGCGCCGTCGCGCAGGCGGGTCCTGGACGGCCAGCAGGCGATTCAGGGTGCGTTCGGCGTGCAGCTGCTGCTCGGCCGACAACGCGGCGTTGACCAAAAGGACGCTACCGACCAGGACCGCATCCAGCGGCGAGCCGAGCAGCGCGCTGGCCAACGCGCCGGTGGCCAGCAGCGGGGTGATCGGGTCCGACAGGTCGCCGCGCATCTCGACGGCGAAATCGCGGACAATTCCCCACGACGCCGCGGTGGCGCCGTGCAGTGCGCGAACCGGTGGCAGCTGTTGCCACCATGCGGATTGTTCTTCCGCGTGTTCGTCCGGCGGGCGGGGCAGCAGCCGCTGCACCTCCGCCACCGGTAGGGCGTGCCAGTCGTGGCTGGTTTCGGGCTCGGGTAGCGGGTCCCGGAAGACCTTTCCGGCCGCCCGGTATCCGAGCCACAGGCCGGCGACCATGCCGACATTGACCGATGCCGAACTACGTCCTGGCACACCGGGAACCAACATCAATGCGCCGATCGCCGAAGCCGAGGCCGACAGCCGGACGGCATTGTTGGAGGCGGCGCGCGCGGCGGGCAGTGCGTGCAGCACACGCCAGGCGCCGGTCAGGTCCGACACAAACACGTCGGCATCCCACGGCGGAGGATGCCGGTCCCGGAGCACGCCGATCGTGACGTCGGACCGATGCTCGGCGCGCATTTCCGAGGTGGTCAGCAACGCCACGGTGGCGCCGCCGACCTTCAGTTCTGCGACAGCTGCCGCGACCGCGTAGTCGATCGACCCATCTGAGGGATACAATTGGTCGAATCCTTGTGCCAGAGAACGTAATCCATCGTCATCAAGGGAATAGACCCGCGGCTGCGAGCGTCGCGCTTCGGTAAGAACAGCCGCGGCGAACGGATCGCGAACCGGGCTGATCAGTGCCTCGCCGGTACTGCCGGCTCCGGGGATATCTGCCAGCTTGTGCCACCCCGGCTTCAGGCCATCTTGATCGAGTGCGGCTCGAACCGCTTCCCAGGCATGGGCGCGTACCGAATTCTCCACCCCCAGAACGCGACTGACCATCAAGTCATCGGTATACAGCGCTCGCGGGTCGATCATGATCGCGTCAATCCGGTCGAGTGTCCGCAGGACACGGGGACGCAGCACCAGCGCGTCGTAACGGGCGGTCAGGCCGCAGCTCATCGCGCAGCCGAATGCCTCGCGCACGGTACGCAACGGCTTTGGGACCGCAGCCAGCGCGGCAGCACCGGCCGTGTCGAGGTTGCGTGACAGCAGACCGACCACAGCGCCGGCGCCGATGCCGGCCAGGCCAATGCGGTTGGCGTAGTGTTCCGCGGGCCCGTCGGGCGGACTCGGGCTGCTTCTGGGCGTCAAGGCCGCGTCGTCCGGCACCGGCTGGCTGCCCAGCCCGGATTCATGCCGAGACCAAGACAGCCGACCGTTCCACGCCTCGGCCGCCAGCATCGCGCGGGTAGCGGCCTCCGCGGCCGCCGCCGTCGGCGACAGCGTCAACGCGGCCGTCGCCGAGTTGACGAAACCGAACAAAACATCGGCGCCGTCGGGCCCGAGGCGTCGTTCCAGCTCTCGGCGCACTCGCGGCAGGTGGTCCGCCAGCGTCGGCGGCACGGCCACCAAGTCGGGCAGTCTGGGCAGTCGCAGCAGGCTGCCGGTCAGTGAAAGGCCAAGGCCCACGGTGGCGGCCGTGGCTGCCACCATCCGCCCCATCAGCAGCGCATCATCGCCCGGCAGGCTGGCCGGGTGCTGTCGCGCGTCGCGCGTTTGGTCACGTCGTTCGGCATCGGCGACGATCCGGGACAGCTCTGCCGCCGAGGGTCCGTCGGCGTCCACGGTGACCACTAACCGCGCAAGGGTGCGGTTCAGGAAAGCTTGGCGTACCCCGCGCGTTGCGCGGGCGGCCGCCAATACGTCGGCGGCGATCGCCGAGGCGTGCTCACCACCGAGGCCGCGCACCTCGATCCAGCGCCGCGGACCGTTGCTGCTGGTGCGCCGTGCCGTTGGGCCACCGATCGCCTCGATCACCACGCCTGCTGCCGCGCGCGTCAACGCCGAAACATCTGGGGTGGCACGGGCCAATGACCTGCTCATGCTCGCCGCGACGTTGCCGCCCATCAGGGCGGTACTTGCGGCGGTGCCCGCGACGACAGCGCTCGCGGTAACCGCCATCCGGGTGCCTGCTGCGGCGGCCCGTAACGGCGCCAGCACGCCCAAACCGGGAAGACCACGTCGCGTGATCACCGTGTTCACATTACCTAGTAGCAAGTTCTTGAGACCTTTTACAGCTAATGAATCGGCCGTACGCCGAATTGTCACGCCTCATCTCGACGTTCGCGGCACACGTGGATTGACGCCGGAATGGATGAAGCGGGCGGCGCGTCGCTGAATCCGGTGGTTGAGACCGCGGGTGCGATTCGGCTGGCCGAACACGCGCATCGGCTCGCTATAGAAGACTTTCTTGGCCGCTTCGACAAGGACCAGGTAGGTGACGATGAACACGGCCAGTGCGGCATAGAACTGCCACGGCAGCGGGGCGAAACCCAGTTTGCGGCCCAGCGGCGTAACGGTGAGCACAAAGCCGATCACGTCCACCGACATCAGCGTCACCGTCAGCAGCGTGCCCGGCCGGCTGCGCAGGAACGGCACTCTGCGGGTGCGGATCGCGAAAACGATAAACGTTTGGGTGAGAAGGTTTTCCAGGAACCACCCGGTGTGAAACGCCACCTCCCCAGCGTGCAGGATGCCGAGCATGAAGCCGAACGTCAAGAAATCGAACAGCGAGTTGATCGGGCCGAACGTGAGCATGAACCTGCGGATGAATGCGACGTTCCAGTGCGATGGCGCATCACATTGCTCCTCATCGACCCGGTCGGTGGGGATCGCCAGCTGGGAGGCGTCGTAGAGCAAGTTTCCCAGCAAGATCTGGCTGGCCAACATCGGCAGAAACGGCAAAAACGCCGAAGCCGCTGCGGCGCTGAAGGTGTTGCCGAAGTTGCTCGATGTGCCCATGAGCACGTACTTGATGGTGTTGGCGAAAATCTTTCTGCCCGTGGCCACTCCGGTGGCCAGCACACCCAGATCCTTCTCCAGCAGCACCACATCGGCTGCGTCCTTGGCCACATCGGTTGCGGTGTCGACGGAGATGCCGACGTCGGCGGCGTGCAGGGCCAGCGCGTCGTTGACTCCGTCGCCGAGGAAGCCCACTGATCGTCCGGTACGCCGCGCGGCGGTGATCACGCGCGCTTTCTGCTCGGGTGAAATGCGGGCAAAAATGCTGTAGTTCTGTGCGGCGTGCTCGAATTCGTCGTCGCTGAAATGTTCCATCTGCGCGCCGGTGATCGTCCCTTTTGAGACCAAACCCAAATCGGCGCAAACTTTCTCGGCTACCCGCGGGTTGTCGCCGGTGGCGATTTTCACCTCGATGCCCAACTCTGCGAGCTGCGCAAGGGATTGTCGCGCGGCGGACTTGGGCTCGTCGGCAAACACGCAAAACCCCACCAGCATCAGCTCCGATTCGTCGTCGGCGGTGATGGTGGTCAGCTGTGGCGCCGGCTTGACTGCCACGGCAACCACTCGGCGCCCGGCGGCGAACAACGCGGTCAGAGTCTGTTGAGCATTTTCTGGTGTGCTCGGGCAGCGACTCAGCATCTGCTCGGGTGCGCCCTTGACCACCAGAAGCCGCTTCTCTTCGTCATCAACCAAGGCCGATGTTGCTCGCCGGGTGTGGTCGAATGGCAAAAAGGCCACCCGGACAACGTCATCGCTGACGAGCTGCTGTGCACTTGGGTGCGCCCAGAGTGCGCTGTCCAGTGCGTTGGTGACGGCGCCGCCTGCGGCGGGATCGAGGTCAGAGGCCAGCAGTGCCAGACGCAGCACCGAATCGTTATGCTCTCCGGCCGGGTTGACGGTATCGACCAAGCTGATGCGGCCCTCGGTCAGGGTTCCGGTTTTATCGGTGATCAGAATGTCGAGGTCGCCGAAGTCTTCGATGCATACCAAACGTTTGACCAGCACCTTGGCTTTGGCCAGTTGTCGGGAACCGGTCGCCAGGCTGGTGCTGACCACCGCAGGGAGCAGCTGCGGCGTGATACTGACCGCAATGGCCAGCGCAAACAGCGCCGAATTGATCAGCGGCCGGTGCAACATCAAGTTGGTGACCAAAATCAGCACGGTCAGGGCGATCGCGACTCGGAGCAGCAGATAGGAAAACCGACGAAGACCGGCCTGAAACTCGGTCTCTGGTTGCCGCTCACTCAAACCGGTCGCAATCCGGCCGAACTCAGCGCGATTACCGGTGGCATAAACAACGGCCAGGCCCTCGCCCGCGCTCACGATCGTGCCCATGAAGGCCAGATCGGTCATATCGGTCAGCGCGGCGTCGGCCGGCACCGGCAGTGGCGACTTTTCGGAGCCGGTGGATTCCCCGGACAAAATACTTTCGTCGCATTCCAATGCCGCGGAATGGATCAATCGCACATCCGCGGGCACCGCCTGTCCAAGGGAGAGTTGGATGACATCGCCGGGGACCAGATCCCGGACTTCGACATCGACGAACCTCCCGTCGCGCCGCACAATCGCGGTGTGGCGGATGCGGGAGTGCATAGCAGCTGCGGCCTGCTCGGCGCGGTACTCGTTAAAAAACCCCAGTCCGATGCTGGCCGCCAAGATCAGACCGATGATCAGCGCTTGGTTGTCGTCGCCGAGGAAGTACGACAGCACGGCGGTCACGGCCAGCAGGATCAACACCGCGTTGTTCAGCTGGCGACCGAGTACGACCCAGGCGCTGACACGATGGGTGCGGATTGCGTTGGGGCCATACTGCGTCAAACGTTCGCGTACCTGGGCGCCCGACAGTCCATCGGCCGAGCTATCCAGCTGGCGTAAAACCTGCTCCACCGGCGCGGCAGCCACCACATGAACGGTCAGCGGTTCGCGGATCGCCTGGAGGGGCACCGCCGCAGCCTAACCGCCAGCAACGCTAAGCGGAGGAGCCGTTTAGGCCTCTCTTCGGGGGGCTTTCGTTACTTGCGGACCTGTCGAAACAGCTTTAGCGTGCGACGCGCGTTTTGATGCTCGAGGCTATATCGCATCGGCCTTGCCTGCCGGATGATTGGTGTGGACGCGCGGCAGCTCCGCGCGACAACTCAGGTTTCAGAGAGGCTTCACCATGCGAACCGTCTATCACAATCAGCTAGCCGATTTGACCACGCAACTAGGAGAGATGTGCGGGCTGGCCGGGGTGGCAATGAAGCTGGCAACCCAGGCTCTGTTAGAGGCTGACATTGGCGCCGCTGAGCAGGTGATCTCTGATCACGAGCGGATCGTGGCGATGCGAGCGCAAGTGGAAAAAGAAGCGTTCGCGCTGCTGGCGTTGCAGCAACCGGTAGCCGGCGAGCTGCGGGCCATTTTCAGTGCCATACAGATCATCGCCGACACGGAACGAATGGGCGCGTTGGCTGTGCATGTAGCCAAGATCGCCCAACGGGAGTATCCAAAGCACGCGCTTCCCGAGGAAGTCCGCGAGTGCTTCGCTGACATGGCCAACGTGGCAACCGCATTGGGCGACAGCGCAAAACAGGTACTGGTATCCCACGACCCGCAGCATGCCGCCCAACTTCATCAACAAGACGACGCGATGGACGATCTATATAGGCATTTGTTCAGTGTGCTGATAGATCGAGAATGGACGCACAGCATCTCCGCCGGTGTCGAAACGGCGCTGCTGGGCCGCTTTTACGAGCGCTTCGCCGACCACGCCGTGGAAGTCGGCCGCCGCGTCATCTTCATGGTCACCGGCGTTCTGCCTACTGAGGACGAGATATCCACCTACTGAGCCAGCCCCCAAAGGGGCGGAGCGTGAACTCGACGATTCTTGGCCGGTGGTGCCGGCGCTTGAGATGACAAAAGGCCCGGTTGTCGTGGCTTTGCGCCCTTCCCGGCTGGCGAGGGATTGGTGCAGCATCTAACTCGGCTTCGACGATGCCGTCGACGTGCATGGAAGTGTCCAACGGAGAGGGAGGTCGCGATGAGGTCGCTGGTCGTCTGTGTTTCGATTTCGCACGGCAACACGCGCCGGGTAGCCGATCGGATGGCCGAGGTGCTCGACGCCCAGGTTGTCGAGCCGGAAGCCGTAGATGCCAACAAGATCGCCGAGTATGACCTTGTTGGGTTCGGGTCGGGTATCTATTTCATGGCGGTCCACCCGAGGTTGTGGCGGCTGGTGGGCCGTTTACCGCACGTCGATCAGATCCCGGCGTTCACGTTCTTCACCAGCGGCGCTTCGGAAATCCCGGTGGTGAGCTATAGCCGACCGATCCGTGGCCGGCTGGCGTCGAAGGGCTTTGGAGTGCTGGATTCGTTCAGCTGCCGCGGGTTGGACACGTTTGGTCCTTTCCGCCTTGTCGGCGGCGTGAACAAAGGACAGCCCAATGACCACGACCTCGATCAGGCGGCCGGGTTTGCGGCGCGTCTGCGCGCACAGGTCGCCCCAGAAACCGCCGGCTGACCGATGCCCGAACAGTCCGACGCCGGCGTCCTTGAGTTGGTGCGGGCGCTCACGGCCGAAGTTCGCCCCCAGATGCCTCCTCCCGCCGTGACGCTCGACAGCCGGTTCGATGATCTGGGGCTCGGAAGCCTGGAGTTGGCCGAGTCGCTGCGACGGGTTCAAAACGCATACGGGGTGGCGCTGCCCGCACACCTGCTCAGCCAAGCTGAAACGCCTCGTGACCTGCTGCGGGCCCTATCTTCGAGCCGTGTTCCCGCGGGCTCGGGTTTCGGCGTCCCATCGGCTCTGGCGACCGCCGAGGCCAGCCCGGCACCCGCGCCGGCGACCGCGGTGACGTTGATCGACGCGCTCGACTGGCACGTGGGCGCCACCCCCGCGCGGACACACATCCGCATCCTGGACGAGGACGGCAACGCCGATGAAGTCACCTATGAGTCGCTTCATCGCCAGGCGGCCGCGGTGGCGGCAGGGTTGTTGCAGGACTATGACGTCATGCCCGGCGACAGGGTCGCGATTATGTTGCCCACCAGCCGGGCCTACTTCACAACTTTCACCGGCACGGTCCTCGCCGGTGCGGTGCCCGTGCCGCTGTATCCGCCGGCCCAGCCTTCGCAGCTGGCTGAGCATCTGCGCCGCCACATCGGCATCCTGCGCAATGCCGGGGCCGCGGTCCTGGTCACGGTGCCAGAGGCCGTTGCTCTGGGTCAGCTGCTGCGTTCGAATGTGGACAGCTTGCGCCAGGTGGTCGTCCCCGAATCCTTGATGGGTACCCTCGGCGGCGTGCTTCCCCGACCCCGCTGTCTTATGGTCAGTCGGATCGGCAGACCGGTGACACAACCGGCGATCATCGATATCAAACTGGCGTCAAAAGACGGACGCCCCATTGATCGGTACAGGGCACAGGTCGAAGACGTCGTCACCGATCATCTTTCCCAGATCCCGCAGTTGATCGACCGCTTCGTCGACGGCGTGATCAGCGTGACATGATCAGGATCAGCTCGTCGGCGACGAGGCGCAGTGAGCGTTCAGCGGCGCGGGGCATCAGCTAACTACTATGTGCTAGTCAAGCCATCTACGGCGCTATTTTAATTCTGAGATCTCAATGGCAGGCCTCAGATGGACAATCGCACACGAACTTGGGCATTTGACAATGCATGGATTTCCCACGGCCGCTGATATCGAAGCACAGGCAGACTAGTTCGCTGTGGAATTTCTGACACCGACATCATTGGCCGCCCCGGACCTCAAAGGATTGACAATTTGACGACGCTGGACGTCTGAGGTCACAGAGAAGCCCGTCGAGAAGATCGTGGAACGCGTGCGCGTGGAGACCACGACCGCTGCGCTCACCGCCGCAGAGGCCGCCGCGATTGTTCTTCGGTCTCCGCGCGCGTGTCGCACCGTGCTGGAGGCGTGGGCCGCCGAGGCAGGGCATCACGCCGGCGACTTGGCGATCGCCACTGCCGCCCAGCGATTGCGCTCCGCACTGCGCACCGATGACTTCCTCGCCCGCCACGGCGGCGACGAATTCGTCGCGCTGTTGTTCGGTCAAGCCGACCGAGCCGCACTCGAGCAGCTCGCCGGGCGACTGCACGCCGCACTGGCCACACCGCTCCACGTCGCCGGAACCCCCCGCAGCCTGACAGCCAGCATCGGCATCGCCCAGGTCAGATCCGCCGATCCTCGCGACGCCGCGCAGATTATGCGTGCCGCCGACGCCGCCATGTACAAGGCTAAGGAGTACCGCGCAACCACCCACTTCGCAGACAACGGTTCCCAGGTGCCCGAACCTCTCAGCGGAGCTAGAACGGCAGCCTCAAGGGCGAGACTCGCGATGAGCTGGCTGCCTGCCGCGCACAGCGCTTCCAGGTCGGCAAGTGTCGCAGCGACAGCGTCGCGGGTGAGGCACAGGCTGACCGGTCAGTCGGCGGAGCGCGTTGTGAACGGATTTGTGAACGAAACACGGCGCAACTGACGAGATCGCATGGCAGGCAGCGGCACAGATTGGACGAGTGATGGCCCGCGACCTTTACGTTTGAGACGCGGGAGACTCCAGGAAACCGGGACTGGCTAGCTCATAACCCAGAGGTCGCAGGTTCGAATCCTGTCCCCGCTACCAGCGGAAACGCCCCCCGGAGACTCCTCCGGGGGCCATTTTCATGCCGGATGGACACGTGTTTGGACACATTAGGCGTGCTAAACATCTAAGAATCGCCTTCGTCGGCCGGATCCCAGCGGGAACATTTCGTCGGTAATGCGCGACTATAGAGTTGTGGATTGCGAGGTGGCCCGGGAAGCGTTGTCGGCCCGACTCGACGGCGAGCGAGAGCCTGTGCCCTCGGCGCGCGTCGATGAGCACCTCGATGATTGTGCCGCTTGCCGCGCTTGGTTTG
>PLSK01000300.1:0-13433 GCA_003165155.1 Mycobacterium sp.
GCCGTACATGGTGACCAGCGTGACGCTGAAGATCGAGATCACCGCGCCGGCCGACAGAATTGTGCTGGCCCACTTGCCATGTGTGACGTTGTCGAGGACCGTGGCCAACCCGGCGTCCTGCTGCGTGGCGAAGTCCTGCCAAGGCTGCGTGCCCAGCGCGGACAGCGCGACAAGCACGTAGAACCCGGTGACGATCAGCAGCGCCGCGATCAGTGCACGTGGCGTGGTCGTCTGCGGGTCCTTCACCTCGTCGCCCGCCGTCGCCACCGCGTCGAGGCCGATGTAGGAGAAGAAGATGGTGCCGGCCGCCGAGCCGATGCCGGCGACGCCGAACGGGGCAAAGTCCTTGAGATGGCTGGTGTCGAAGGCGGTGAACGCGATGATGATGAACATCGCCAGCACGCAGAGCTTGATCACCACCATGATCGCGTTGACCCTGGCCGATTCGCTGGCGCCGCGGATCAGCAGCAGCGCGCACATGGTGATCAGGATGATCGCCGGCACGTTCAGATAGCCGGGCTCGGGGTCCCACGGCGCCGCCGATAGGGCACGCGGTATCTGTAACCCGAAGAGATTGCTCAGCAGCTTGTTCAGGTAGCCGCTCCAGCCGACCGAGACGGCGGCGGTGGCCACGCCGTATTCCAGCAGAAGGCAGGCCGCCACACCCATCGCGACCACCTCCCCCAGCGTGGTGTAAGCGTACGAATACGACGAACCAGAAACCGGCACGGCGGAGGCCAATTCGGCATAGCACAGCGCCGCCAGCCCGGCCGCGATGCCGGCGATGATGAACGAAACGATCACTCCCGGTCCGGCTTGCGGGACCGCCAGCGACATCACGAAGAAGATCCCGGTGCCGATCGTCGCGCCGACACCGAACATGGTCAGCTGAAACGTGCCGATGCTGCGTTTGAGGTGCTCGGACGCCCCATCTGCGACCGGCGCGCCGGTCACGGGGCGACGCCGCAGCATCTGTTCTGTCAGGCTGATCGAACTGGCTGGCAAGTTTCCCGCCCCCTGGTTGCTGGATCAGCTGATTATGCGGCCTCCCGCAATGCGCCGGCGAACTGGTCTACCGCCCAGTCAATCTCCTGCTCGGTGATCACCAACGGCGGCGCGAACCGCAGCGTCGAATCGTGGGTGTCCTTGACCAGCACACCACGGTCGGCCAATAACAGGCTCATCTCCTTGCCGGTGGCCAGCGTCGGTTCGATGTCCACACCGGCCCACAAGCCAAAGCCGCGCACCGCCAGCACGCCGTCGCCGATCAGGCCCCCTAGCCGCCGGTGCAGATGCGCGCCCAGTTCGGCCGAGCGACGCTGAAATTCGCCCCGCGACAGCATGGCAACCACCGTGCTGCCGATCGCCGTGGCCAGCGGGTTGCCGCCGAAAGTCGAGCCGTGTTCGCCGGGATGCAGCACACCCAGGATTTCTCGATCCGCGACCACCGCCGACAGCGGGACGACCCCGCCGCCGAGTGCCTTTCCGAGCAGGTAGACGTCGGGTACAACGCCCCAGCGGTCGCAGGCGAACGTGTAGCCGGTTCGGGCCAGCCCCGACTGGATTTCGTCGGCGATCATCAGCACGTTGCGCTCGCTGCACAGCGCGCGCACCGCCGGCAGGTAGTCATCGGGCGGAACGACGACGCCGGCCTCACCCTGGATCGGCTCGAGCAGCACCGCGACGGTGTTGGCGTCGATGGCGCGGGCCAGTGCCGCTGAGTCCCCGAACGGCACCGAGCGAAACCCCGGCGTGAACGGTCCGAACCCGTCCCGCGCCGTCGGGTCAGATGAGAAGCTGACGATGCTGATCGTGCGGCCATGAAAGTTGTTGTCGGCCACAATGATATTCGCCCGGCCCGCGGGAACGCCCTTGACATCGGCGCCCCACTTGCGTGCGACCTTGAGACCGCTCTCGACTGCTTCGGCGCCGGAATTCATGGGCAGCACCATGTCTTTGCCGCACAACCGGGCAAGCGCGGCGCAGAATGGCCCGAGATTGTCGGAATGGAATGCGCGGCTCACCAGTGTGACGGTGTCGAGCTGGGCGTGTGCGGTCGCGGTGATCTCGGGGTTGCGGTGGCCGAAGTTGACCGCCGAGTAGGCGGCCAGGAAGTCCAGGTAGCGCCGGCCATCGACGTCGGTGATCCACGCCCCCTCGGCGCTGGCGGCCACCACGGGTAGTGGTGAATAGTTGTGCGCTGCATGCTTTTCCACCAATGCGATCGCGGCCTCCGTTGCGGCTGACCGGGTTCGCGAGGTTACGTGCGATTCGAGAATCATCATCCGAATACCTCCAACGTGCAGCACTTCACCGAGCCGCCCCCCTTGAGTAGCTCGGACAGGTTAACACCGATCGGCTCGAAGCCGGCCGCACGCAGTTGGGCGGCAAAGCCCGTTGCGGCAGCGGGAAGCACGACGTGCCGGCCGTCCGAGACGACGTTCAGGCCGAGCGAGTAGGCGTCGGCACTGCCCACCACGATCGCGTCGGGGAACAGCCTGTGCAGATGTCTCTGGTCCGCCTCGCTGAACGCCGGCGGGTAGTACGCGATCGTGTGGTCGTCGAGAACGGCCAGCGCGGTATCGAGGTGGTAGAAGCGGGGATCCACCAGCTCCAGGGAGATCACCGGCACTCCCAGCGCCGCGGAGATTTCGCCGTGGGCTCGTCGGTCTGTGCGAAAACCGCAGCCCGCCAGGACCATTGCGCCGACCTGCAGCAGGTCGCCCTGCCCCTCGTTGACATGTCGGGTCGACACCGGCCGATATCCGGCGGACGACATCCATGCGGCGTAGGCCTTCGATTCGCCGGCCCGTTCGGCAAACCGGAACCTGGCGACGATAGCGATGTCGTTCGCGATGAACCCACCGTTGGCGGCATAGACCATGTCCGGAAGACCGGACACAGGCTCGACCAGGTGCACCTGGTGACCCAGCCGCAGGTAGGTCTGTCGAAGGACCTCCCATTGCGCGTGCGCGAGGTGGGCGTCGACGGGTGTGCTGACGTCCATCCAGGGGTTGATCGCGTATTCGACCGCGAAATAGGTCGGCGGCGTCATCACGTACCGGCAGGTGCGGGGCTCGCGGCTGAGCTGGGCGGGCTTGGTGTCTTGCCATACCCCGGAAGCCGCGACATAGGAATCCGTCATAAATCAACGATATTGGGACATGTGAACACAAGCAAACGACGATAGTTGCGTGTCTATGAACGATTTGTTGCGCTAGAGTGCCCAGTGCGGTGATTTGTTGTGCGACGTGAGGAAGTAGAGTGATGGATCACCTGGATGAGACCGACGAGCGCATCCTCGCGGAGTTGACCGAGCATGCGCGGGCCACCTTCGCCGAGATCGGACTGAAGGTGAATTTGTCCGCTCCGGCGGTGAAGCGCCGCGTCGACCGGATGCTCGATAACGGCGTGATCACCGGATTCACCACGGTCGTCGACCGCAATGCTCTGGGCTGGAACACCGAAGCCTATGTGCAGGTGTTCTGCCAGGGCACGATCGCGCCCGATGAACTGAAGAAGGCGTGGGTGGACATCCCCGAGGTTGTCAGCGCAGCGACGGTGACCGGCACATCCGACGCGATCCTGCACGTCCTGGCCCGGGACATGCGGCACTTGGAGGCCGCACTCGAGCGCATCCGCTCCAGCGCTAACATCGAGCGCAGCGAAAGCATTGTGGTGCTGTCGAACCTGATCGACCGGATGCGGCCCTGAGTAGAACGTCCCCCCCGCGAGCGTAAGCGCACTGCGATTTCTCGGTCCGCACCTCGCAGTGCGCTTACGCTCGCGTGAAAGTTCGGAACAGCCGCTTCAGCCGCGACGGACTGGCCGGCATCCGAGATACATACGGCCATGGCTGGTTTCGCTCGGGCACCGAACTGGCCCTGGCTTCCTTGAGCTGCATCCGCAGGTGCCGGCGGAGCTCGTCGAGGTCCGGATCGGGCCAGCGGTTGCTGGCTTCGGCCGGGTCGGTAGTCAGGTCGTAGAGCTCCCACTGGTCATCGAGCGGAGACATCCGGTAGGCCTCACCCCCGAAACCGTTGGCCGCCAAGTGGCGCACTCCGGGCTCGGTCCAGGTGCCGGGATCGTCGAAAGTGCGGACCAGCTTCCACAGGTGGCCCGCTCCCCCGTCTGCATCCTCGATACGCATCACCAAGCCCTCGAAGTTCGAGCCGACGTGGGGCGGGACCCGAATGCGCAGCGGGGCAGGCGGATTCACTGTCTGCCTCAGGCGACGGGCCAGACCCGAGGCGCCGGTGTCTCCCTCGAGGATGTTGTCCCGGGTCATGATGTAGATGGCCCGCGCGTCGTCGGCCGGCGCCCCCTCAACCACCGGCATCAGGTCTCGGCCCGGCAGCTCGTGCACTTCGGAGAACGACTCGGCCAGCGTGGCGGCGGCCGCCGCGATGTCGACTCCCGCGGCACCGAGCAGCGTCGGGACCAGGTCGACGTGCGACGTCGGCGCCGTCACCACCCGGGGTGCCGTGGCGCCGGCGCCGATGCGGGCGATGACGAACGGGACGCGGGTGGCCTCGTCGTAGAGGTTGAACCATTTCTGGTGCAGTCCGCCGTGTGCGCCGAGCAACTCGCCATGATCGGCCGTCCGCACGAGCACCGCATTGTCGGACCCGCCCTCGGTGACGGTCCGCCTGACGCGGTCGATCGGGCCGTCGACCTCGGCGTGCAAGCGGTAGTAGAGGTCCCGGTAACGCTGCGCACCCCGGTCGTAGGTCCGGTTGACCGCCGGCGCCGGACCGTAAGCGGAGTAGTAGGCCTCCCGGAACGCGATTTGCGCGGCCGGCTTGGTCGACAGGTCTTCGTCGGCGGTGGGCGCCGGGGGCACCGCGGGCGGGTCCAGCGGTGACGGTTGCAGCGGGCTTCGGCGGGACCAAAGGGGGAACAGCACGATGTCGTGGGGATTGACAAAGCTGGCGACCAGTAGGAACGGGCGCAGCGCATCGGCGTCACCGGCGCGACGGCGGGCGTAGCGGTCGGTGAGCCACGCAACGACGCGGTCAGCCGTCAACGGGTCGCGGCGCACACCGGCGTTGCCCGGCAGCGCGCCGTGCGGCTCGGGACCGACCCAACCGGAAAAGCCAAACGGTCCAAGCGGATCGGCGTCCAGGTAGCGCTGCACGGCGGCCGGATCGACGACGCCGTTGGCGTCGTTGGTCGCCAGCGGGCCACCGGTCGCCGGGTCGGTCAGATCCGCGTGCGAGATGTGCCACTTACCGTCGTAGTGGGTGTCGTATCCCGCCGCGCGGAACCAGTTGCCCAGCGTGGGCACCTCGCCGCGGCGGAGCCACCGCATGCGGGAGTCGTCGGCGGTCTTTCCGAGACCGTCGGTTTGAGTGACCCCGTGCAGGTCGGGAAATTGCCCGGTGAAGATGGTCGGGCGGCTGGGCGCGCAGGCCAGCGAACCGGTGTAGTGCCGGTCGAAACGGATGCCGTGATCGTCGAACCACTTGCGGCCGAGCAGCGTTCGGTCGCGCCAGGCCAGCACGCCGGGGGCCTCGTACGACGGCACCGCGCGTTCCTCGTCGGTAACAATGATGATCACATCGGGGCGATCAGACACGGGCGTTCTCCAATCGGTTCGCCAATCCGGCGAGCATCGAGTCGGACTGGCGCGCCAGGAAGCGACACAACGCATGCTCTGCCAGCCGTTGCGCTGAGTGAGGTCCGATTTCTACTGTGCTGGTTACGGTTACGATGCTGGAATCGCCTTGAGCCGGTGTTAGCGTCCAGCGGTTGGTCACCCTGCGCAGCGCGGTGGGCAGGCCTTCCACGTCGTAGCTGAGCGCGTGTGGCGGGTCGAACTCGGTGATCTGCTCGACCAGGGCTTCGCGCTTGACCTGGACTCGCCGCGCGGTACCGATGGGTCCCCCGTCGGCACCGCGGAACAGGATGCATGAGTGATCGGCGTTCTCGGCCCAGGAACTCAGCGCGCCGAAGTCCGCCAGAACCTCCCAGATTTTCTGCGCGGATGCAGCGATGGAGCGGGTGCGGTGAATCTCAGCCACCCGCTTACGGTACTGCCGGAGTCGACTCTTAGGGGGTCCAGTGCATCAGCATATCCGCGGCGACCGCTGCGCCGCTGGCCACCACGACGATCGTAAGCGTCACCCAGTCCGCGAGCTTCAGGCGCGCTGGATTGGCCGTCAGCTGACCAATGCCGCCGCGCGCGGTGATCGCGTCTCCCATCTCGTCGGCGCGCCGCAGGGTGGTATGGATGGCGGCGGCCATTAGGTCGATCAGCTCCGACGCATGCCGGCGGCGCCGAGCCTTTCGGCTCTGCGGTACCCGTTTGGGCCGCAGCTGGCGGGCGGCGATGAGCACCTGGAATTCGGCGATCAACATCGGGAAGGCGCGCAACGCAAGCGCCAGAGCCACCGCCCACTCGTCGACCGGGATCCGAAATATTCGCAGCGGACGACCCAAAGTCGCTACCGCAGGCCCGATTTCGGCGACATTGGTAGTCCAGGACACCATTGCCCCGAGCCCGAGCAGCACGATCGACAGCGCGCTGAACCGCACGAAGTTCAACGCGCCGCCGAGTCCGATCTGCAGCCCGTCCACCGAGACCACCGGGGTACCACCGCCCATCGCGGCGCTTATCCCGCCCAGCGCGATGACGATCCATAGCCAGCGTGGCACCGACGGCAGCGCGCCGCGCGGGATGTGCGCCATGCGGGCCGCAGTCAGCACCAGGGCCGCCATCACGCCAATCGTCAGCCAATCCGGGAGGAACGTCAGCAGCGCCGCAACGCCGAAGACAACAAGCAACTTGGTGCCGGCCCATAGTTCGTGGATGGTGGACGTTCCGGGCACCGGAATCAGCAGCACGACCGGACGAGGGGGGCGCCGGGTCGGCTGGGGTGCCGGGGTCGGGGTTCGGGTCATGACATTCCTCCGGCCGCCGTCGGAACCAATTGCAGCGTGCCGTTGCTCAGATGCAGGGTGCGCGGGCAGAGGTCCTCCAGCCCGGCGAAGTCGTGCGAGATCACCACCACAGTCAGACCCCGCTCTCGGCGCAGATCCACTAGCAGCCGCAACAGACCACGTTGGCTGGCGGCGTCCAAACCTGCCAGCGGCTCGTCGAGGATCAGCGCCCGGGGCGATCGGGCGAGCAGCCCGGCCAGCACCACGCGGCGCATCTGGCCGCCGCTCAACTGGTCGATGGGCCGCTGGGCCAGAGTGGGATCCAGCCCGACGGCGCCTAGCGCGGCGGCCACCCGCTCAACGTCTCGGTGCGAAAAGCCNNCAACCAGGCAGGTGCCGGTGGTGGGAACGGTCAGTCCGGCCATGATCCACGCCAGCGTCGACTTGCCTGAGCCGTTGCCGCCGTGGATCAGCACCCCGTCGCCCTGCTCTATTACGAAGCTGATGTCGCGCAGCGCAGTCTTGGCCCACGGGGTGCCGCTGCCGTATTCGTGGCCCACGCCCACCAGCTCGATCGCCGGCGTGCGGGGCTCCGCTTGATCGACCAGGACGGTCGGCGCCGGCGCGTCCGCTCGCTCGACCATCTCGGCGTTATCCGGTGAATCGCTGAGGTTGATGGTGCGGTCCGCGGAGTCGGCCTCGTTGTTGTAGTGCGTGATGTGCACCAGCGCGGTTCGGTGTCGTTTGGTGAGGCCGGACAGCACGCTCAACAGAACGTCGCGGCCCTGCTGGTCGACCATCGTGGTGACCTCGTCGGCGATGAGCAACGCCGGTTCTCGGGCCAGCGCCGCCGCCAGCGCGAGGCGCTGCAGCTCACCGCCGGACAGGCTGCCGGTGTCGCGTTCGGCGAGCGCCTCGAGGCCGACCTCGGCGAGCAGTTCGCCTACATCGATCTTGGTGCCCGGCGGCAGACCCCAGACCACATCGTCGGCGACCCGGGAGCCCAGGACCTGGCTTTCGGGGTGCTGGAGAACAACGGCCGTGCCGCCCAGCTTGCCCAGTCCCACTGCGCCGGGGCGTTCGACGGTGCCCGACGTCGGTTTCCGGCCGGCCAGGATCAGCATCAACGTAGTCTTCCCGGAGCCGTTGGCGCCGGTGACCGCGACCTGTTCGCCGACCCCGACGTCCAGGGTGATCTCGCGTAGCGCGTCTTGGCCGGTGCCCGGGTAACGGAAACGCACCTTGTCCAACCGGACCGGAACCGGCCCGGCCGGACCTTCTGGGTCTTCCTGGCCCCCGCTTGCGTCCCAAGCGTCAAGTTTGTGCACATCGGGGATACCGCGCATCCGCTCCAGCAGGCGGGACAGCGCCCACCAACCGACCAAGGACACGGTCATGATTCCGAAGGCGTAATACGCCAACATCAACCACTGCCAGTAGTGCAGCCCCTCGGCGAAATACCGCTTCAGGTCGTCGCTGGCCCCCTGCTGGTGCAGCCGAGTCAGGAAGTTGGCCATACCGTTCACGTTCGCGGTCGTAACCTGCAGAATCAGGTGCCGCAGCCGGGTAAGCACCATCAGCATGCCGACCGTTGCGGCGCCGAACGCGAGTCCGGCGATTAGTGACGACACAATCATCGTCGGTTTGCCGCGGCCCTTGCGCTTGACGAAGCCAGTCAGGCCGCCGACGTAGACGCAGTGGATGACGCTCATGAAGCCGCCCAGCCCGGCGATCAGGAAGGCGATAACCCCGGCAGCAACCGTCGCGGCCACCAGCACGCGCAGCCGGTAGCGGTAGGCCAGCANNCCGGCCGCGAACGGGATGATCACCGAGATGATTGCGATCACCGCGCACAGGGCACCCATCACCGAGGCCTGCGCCATTTCGACCGGTCGCAGCGGACCACGCTGACGGTGCGGAGGCGGAGGGGCGGACGAGATCACACAACCGATTCTGCCAGGTCGCGATGCCGGCACTCCGCGGCACACCGCGCCATCAGGGATTTCGCCTGCCGCGAACAGCGATTCGTCTCGCATAGCAAAGCTATGCAACGATAGATTAATGAAGGCATCCACAGCGGCCAACGACAGCGACGTCGCTGCCGCCGCAAACCCCGAGTCGCCACCAGGTCTGGGAGCAGATCTGCTCGGCGTGGTTGCGCGGCTCAACCGGCTGGCCACCCAGCGCATCCAGATGCCACTGCCCGCGGCGCAGGCCCGGCTGCTGGCCACGATCGAACTCCACGGCGAAGCCAGAATCGGTGACCTGGCGGCCGTCGATCACTGTTCGCAACCGACGATGACCACGCAGGTACGACGGCTCGAGGACGCCGGTCTGGTAGCCCGAACCGCCGACCCCGGAGATGCCCGGGCCGTCCGGATCCGGATCACCGACCAAGGGAAACGCACACTCAACGCGGTTCGGGCCGACCGCGCCGCGGCGATCGAGCCGCAACTGGCCTTGCTCGAGCCGGTAGACCGCCAGGTGCTTGCCGATGCGGTCGAGGTGTTGCGCCGGCTGCTGGCGAATTCCGCTGCCTCGGGAAGCCGCAAGACATTGTGAGCAAAAGGTCAACTCGGTCTTAACCGAGTGAGGGAAGATGGCGGTCATGGGCCCCGAGTCATTCGCCTTCCCATTGACCGTCCTGGTCGGATCGATACGGTACGTCTTCGCCCCGGGCCGCGACGTGACGGTGGGTTACGGCAAAGAGTGGGACATCCCGCTGGACGGCCCGGCCACCCCGCCGTCGCCGACACCCCATCCTGAAGTTGTGTTGCGGTTTGCCGGTAACCAGTGGGTGGCCCTGGACAGGAGCCCCTACGGCATCCTCGTCGATGGCTATCGGGTGCCGACCGTCAACATCCACGACGGTCAGGCGATCATCATCGGCGATACGCAACGAGGTCCACGGCTGATCTTCCATATCGGTGCTCCAGCCGGTCCCCCAGTCCGCCCCCCGGCCGGCCCCCCAGTGCGCCCCCCGGCCGGTCCGCCGGGCCGCCCGCCCGGACGACCCCCCGGTGCAGGTTCTCGCGCGCCTTACCCGCCGCCGCTTCCACCACCGCCGCTGCCCCCGCCCAACCGGCCGGGCCCCCCGGTGCCGACCGAGCAGGCCACCCGACAAATGCGGGTAGCCCCGCCGCGAGTGCCGCCTCCAGTACCGCCCACCCAGCCTCCCCCCGCGCCGCCCAACCAGCCTCCCCCAGCGCCGCCCGCACCGGAGGATGAGCGGCCAAAGGATCTGGGTCTGATCGAGCAGATGACCACCCGAGTGCTGCGCGACCCGGCACCCTTGGAAGCGGGCAACACCACCTATCACTTGCCGCTCAAGCCCGGCGCACGCACCAGCGGAGTGGCCGCGTATCGGCTCAGGCTCGACGTCGGCGAGCACGAGTTGCTCAAGGACGTGTCCTTCACCGCCCGGCCCGGCACACTGACAGCCGTTGTCGGACCGTCGGCTACGCGCAACTCCGCGCTACTCGGCCTGCTCGCCGGCACGAGGAAGCTGAGCTCGGGCCGGATCACCATCGATGGCCACGATGTACAGGGCGAGCCCGAGTCGATGCACAGCCGCATCGGGATAGTCGGCCGCGGCGACCGCCCGCACCCGCAACTCACCGTCGAACGGGTCGTCGGATACGCGGCCGAACTGCGGCTACCTCCGGAAACTTCGCTCGACCACCGTCGCCGCGTGGTGGACCAAGTCCTCGAAGAGCTCAAGTTGACCGCGCACCGCGCGACGCGGGTCGGCAAGCTGTCACCCGAACTGCGCCGCTGCGCGTCGATGGCGATCGAACTCGTCACCAGACCGACGGTGCTCGTGGTCGACGAGCCCGGCGCCGGGCTGGACGAGGAGCAGGAAAATCACGTGATGGCGGTGCTGCGGCGCCAGGCCGACATCGGCTGTGTGGTCGTGGTGGCGCTGAATGCGCAGACATCGCTGACTCACCTCGACGGATGCGACCAGGTAGTGCTGCTCACGCCCGCCGGCACGATGGCTTTCGCGGGGCCGCCGGCGCGGACTGAGTCAGCGATGGGCACCGCCGACTGGTCGGAAGTCTTCGCCCAAGTCGTCGCCGACCCCGACGGCGCCCACCGCGCGTTTCGGGCCCGACAACCAGAATTGGCCGACATGGCGCAGCCCGAAGTGGCCGCGCCCTGGCCGCCGCCCGCCGAGCCCACCGTGCAGCGGCAATTCGGGTTGGTGGCCCGACGCCAGCTGCGGCTGCTCTTCGCCGACTGGATTTATCTGCTGTTTCTGCTGATCCTGCCGCTCGCGCTGGCCGGGCTGACGCTACTGATCCCCGGGACCTCCGGCCTGGACAGGCCGCCGGCGCACAGCCGCAACACCCATGAGGCCGTCGAGATCCTGGCCTCGCTCAATTTCGCCGCGGTGCTACTGGGCAGCGTGCTGACCATTCGCGATCTGGTCCGGGAGCGCCGTGTCTTCCGGCGCGAGCAGGCGGTCGGATTGTCGACGTCGGCGTATCTGGTTGCCAAGATCGTCGTCCTCGGCATGGCCGCGGCCGTCTTGACGGCCATCCTGACCGCCGTCGTCCTGGCCTTCAAAGGCCAGCCCGCGCACGGCGCCGTGCTGCTGGGCAATGCCGATGTCGAGCTCTACGTGAGCGTGGCTGCGACGGCCATTGTCTCGGCGATCGTCGGGCTGGCGCTCTCGGCGGTGGGCAACTCGCTGCGCGAGGTACTGCTGCTGGTGGTGCCGGTGATTCTGGCGTCGCTGTTATTCGCAGGTGGGCTGATTTCGCTGGTGGGCACATGGGTCTACGACCAGATTTCCTGGTTCGTCCCAGCTCAGTGGGGCTTCGCGGCTTCGGCGTCCACCGTCGATCTGCGCAGGGTCGACGAGCTGGCCGCCGACGCCCAGATGTGGACGCACTACGTGGGCTGGTGGATGTTCGACATGATCGTGCTGGTCATCTTCGGCGCGATGTGGACCGGCTTCGCGCGGTACCGGCTGCGGCCACTCAGATAGCCGTCGAGCGTCGACTTGTTGCGGAAATCCGGCCGGATTCGCCCAACGACTCGACGTTGGGCGCGACACGGTCACACAGAGGCCCCAATGAGCGAACCGACCGCATAGGTGGCACCGACAGCGACGGCGCCGAACATCAATTGCCGGGCCGCGGCCCACCACACCGGTTTGCGGGTGAACCGGGCGGTCAGCGCGCCAGCGACCAGCATGCCGACCGCTCCGCATGCCAGACCCGCGGCAAGTGACCCATAGCCGAGAAGGTAAGGGATCAATGGAATTACCGCACCGGCGGCGAACATCACGAAAGACGCGACGGCCGCCAGCCGGGGCGAAGGCTTCTCGGTAGGGTCCAAGCCGATCTCCCCGCTGAGATGAAAGTTGGCTGCCCGCTTCACGTCGCGATGGATCTCGTCGGCAGCGGTCTGTGCGGTGCCCTCGGTCATGCCGATGTTGACCAGCGTTCTGATGAGTTCCGCCCGCTCGGCCAGCGGGCGGGAGCGCAGGGCCCAGCGTTCGACGTCCACCTCGGAATCGATCTGCTCGTTGGCCGTGGTCACCGACACGTACTCGCCCAGCGCCATGGAGAACGACCCGGCCAGCAGGCCCGCGACGCCGCTGAGCAGGACGATCTGGGCGGTGCTGGCCGCCGCCACACCGGCGATCAGGGCGGAATTGGTACCCAGGCCATCCATGGCACCGAAGGTGGCCGCACGCAACCAGCCTCCGCTGACATCGGGATGGATGTGCCCGACGTCGTACGCCGGGTCGGGTGGCTGCGCTGGGGTATCCGACTGGGCCATGAGGCCATCTAAGCGCCAACTGGCCCGCTCGAAAAGGTACGGACATGCAACCGCAACGGCAGCGTGGTGGTTATCACACCCCCGCCACCCCACGATTGACGTCACGTTGTTGTTTTAGGCCGCGCCNNATACCGTCGAGTTATGGCGCCAGAAGCGAAAAGTACCGCCGAATATCTGCGCGACGCGCTGGACGGGCGTTGGCGCGAGGTGAAGAACCAGACGCGGGAATGGCTGTCCCGTGAACAGTTCCGCCCGCACTACACACCGAACACGGTTCTGGCCCGCGCCAAGGTGGCCGAGCAGATGAAGCTCATCGCCGCCGCGGGCATCTCCGACGAGGGATTCCGCAAGGAGCACGGGGGCACCGGCGACGTCGGCGCGGCGGTCACGATGATCGAGATGCTCGCGATGTCGGATCTGTCGCTGATGGTCAAGGCCGGGGTGCAGTGGGGCCTGTTCGGTGGCGCCGTCGAAAACCTCGGCACCGAACGCCACCACGAGGCTTACGTGAAGAAGATCATCGACCTCGAGATGCTCGGGTGTTTCGCAATGACAGAGACGGGACACGGCAGCGACGTCCAGTCGCTGGAGACGACCGCGACGTACGACGTCGACACCGAAGAATTCGTCGTGCACTCCAAGACCCCGACCGCCCGCAAGGACTACATCGGCGGGGCCGCCGAGAGCGCGTGCGTCGCGGCGGTTTTCGCGCAGCTGATCACCGCCGAGGACGGCAAGCCGGTCAATCACGGCGTGCA
>PLSK01000300.1:13535-16226 GCA_003165155.1 Mycobacterium sp.
TGCAGCGTAGGCAATTCAGTGCACCCGGCGACGAGGGTGAAGTGCTGATCATGGACTACCTGGTGCACCAGCGGCGGCTGTTCCCGTTGATAGCACGCTCGTATGCGTTGCAGTTCGCGCAGAACGAGCTGGTGTCGAAGTGTCACGACTTGCAGACCTCCGACGTCGCAGATGCCGAGGAGCAGCGCGAGCTGGAATCCCGTGCGGCCGGACTGAAGGCGGCCAACACCTGGCACGCCAGCCGGGCCATCCAGGAGGCCCGCGAGGCCTGCGGCGGCGCGGGCTACATGGCCGACAACCGGCTGATCGCGCTGCGGGCCGACACCGACGTGTTCACCACCTTCGAGGGCGACAACCACGTGCTGACCCAGCTGGTGGCCAAGGAGCTGATGACCGCCTACGCCGACGACATCCACAGCATGAGCCCGGTCGAATGGGTGCGCTTCGCGGCCAGCGCCGTCAGCGATCGGGTGATGAAACGCACTGCGGCCGAAGCGATTATGCAGACGATCGTTGACGCCCGCCAAGACAACGAAGAAGAGGGCAGCCTGTTCAACCGCGGCACCCAGGTCACCATGTTCGAGGACCGCGAGCAATATCTGCTGTCGTCAGTGGCGCGACGGCTGCAGGGCAAGGCCAAAGAGATGTCGGCGTTCGATGCGTTCAACGCCGTACAGGACCATGTGCTACACGCCGCGACCGCGCACATCGACCGAATAGTGCTGGAAGCCTTCGTCGCCGGGATCGACGCGTGCGAAAACGAGGAGGCCCGCGAGCTGCTGGGGATCGTCTGCGACCTGTACGCGTTGTCGGTGATCGAGGATGACAAGGCCTGGTACGTCGAACATCGGTATCTGTCCACCGAGCGGGCGAAGGCGGTGACGCGAGGTATCAACGATCGATGCCGCGCGCTGCGCCCGCATGCGAAGACGCTCGTCGACGGCTTCGGCATCCCGGTGCCGCTGCGTTATGCCGAGATGCTGCACTCCGAGAATCTTTCCGACTGAACGCTACTGGTTCGGGATCTTGCCGAGGGCGTGCAGCTTCCCGTCCGATCCGATCTGAAACTCGACCGTGCCGCGGCCGGTGGGACAGCAGGGCTCGTCCTTGCCGATCTGCCATTGGTACTGCACCGTGACCGTGTCATCAGCGGGCGCCAGCACGGTTATGTATGGCTTCGGGTTCGGGGTGGGGGTGCCCAGCGGGGCGTTGTGGTCGAAGAACACCAGCTGCTGGGGAGTCGACTCGCTGGCGATGGTCGGGATGATCTGCACCCAGTGCAAGCGGCATTTCTTGGCATGCCCGCGCGCGATTTCGACCCAGAACGATCCCGGAACCACGGTCGGAACCGCGGCGATGGCGTGGCGCACCGTGGCGGCGGTAGGCCCATCGGAGTCCTTGCAGCTCTCCGAATGTGTCGCTTGCGGCGTCGACGGCGTGGAGCCGCAGGCTTGCAGGGCAAGCAAGGCCAACAGGATCACGATCAGCCGACGACGCACGCAGCGAGCGTAGCGAAAGTGGTGAATAGCTGTCGTCCGGCGCCAGAAGAGCGAGCTAGAACTACGAGGACAGGTCAGCGCTGTCCCAGGCGCCATAGCCGCCGAGCACGTCCGATACGTCGTCAAAGCCTGAGGCTCGGAGCACGCTGGCGGCCACCATGGATCGGGCGCCGCTTGCGCAGTAGACGACCACGGGAGCCGCCTTGTCGAGTTTCGAGAGCGAATCCGTGAGTGCCGGCAGTGGGATTTCGCGGGCGCCGGGAATCGCGCCTTCTTCTGCTTCTCCCGGCCCGCGCACGTCCACGATCTGCAGGCGTGGCTCCAGGTCGCGCAACCCGGCGAGCTGGTGGACGCTCAATCGTGAAGAAGCCTCTACAAGATCCTGCCGTCGCACGACAACCGCTGTGAGATCACGTAATTGACCGACAACCCGATCAAATCCCACCCGGGACAGGCGAATCCTCGATTCGCTCGCGTGCGCAGGGTCACCGACCAGCACGATGTCGCGGTCCGGTGACAACACACTGCCGGCCCACTCGGCGAAGCGTCCGCTCAGGCTCACATTGACCGCGCCCCGCAGATGACCTGAGGCATAGTCATCCGGATCACGGGTGTCCAAGAGGACAGCCCCTTCCTCGGAGCGCTTGAGTACATCGCCAACATCCAGCAAGGGCAGGGAATCCTGCTCGTCGAGCAGCGGGTGCACCTCTGCATTGCGGTTTGAGGCGAACTCGAAATAGGGGGGCTGCACCGACTGCCCCTCGGTGACCGCGGCGACGAACTCCTCCACGTTGGGCTTCTTCAGCGCATAGTTGGTCTCTCGCTGCTCGCCGATGGTTGAACTGGTCTCACTTGACATCTGCTTGCCACACGAAGACCCGGCGCCATGAGCCGGGAAAACCCGGGTTGCGTCGGGCAATGTCAGAAGCTTGTCGTGCAACGACCGGTAGAGCAACTGAGCCAGCTCTTCCGCCGAGATGCCCGAAGATTCGCAAAGATCCGGGCGCCCCACGTCACCGACGAACAGCGTGTCACCGGTGAGGACGCCGTAGGGCACCTCGTCGTCCGGATGCTCGTAGACCACAACGCAAATCGACTCAGGTGTGTGACCGGGCGTCGACAGGATCTCGAACGTCACCTCCCCCAGGGAGATTCGCTGGCCATCGCTGAGCGGCTCAATCGGAAACTCGAC
>PLSK01000300.1:16269-19546 GCA_003165155.1 Mycobacterium sp.
AAACAGCTCAGATAGTGCTGTGTGAAGATCATCGGGTTTTCCTTCGTTCAGCGAGTACGCAGGACCGGCTGGCCGTAAACAGCGACGACAACGGTGCGGTCCAAGGCGTTATCTGACCACACCCCAATAGAAGTGTTGGCGCAGTCGTGGATGATCGCCATGTCGTCAGGGTTGTAGTACCACTGGTTGACCAGTTCCAAACTGCTGATGGCGTTTGCCGGGTTGATCGCCACCGTCTCGGCGGCCTTGCCCCGGAAGCCGGCGGCATTGGCGCGGTCCTGGGGCGATGATCCGTCGGACCCGGTGTCGTCGTTAATGTTTCGGTTATTCAGCATGTCTTCCGCGTGCCATTCGGCGGCCAGCGTTAGCGCGTTGTCCCTGATGACGTCGTTGGTGCAGCCCGCCTGGTGCTGCAGGGTATAGACGGCGGAGACGACGGCGCTGTTGAGCCGCTTATTGTCGGCGTGTGCGGCAGGGGACGCCAACGCCCCTGTCCCCCAGAGCAGCACTGCGACGGGCAGCATGCGGCCACCACGGCGTATCCAGGTGAACATGTCGTCTCCTCCGATCACACCGGGTCGAAGTGCGAAACCAGCCATTTGCCATTGACCTTGTCCAGAGTGACCCGGATGACGGGCTGGGTATCTGTTGGCGCGCCCTCGCCGATGGTCACGGTTTGGTTGGCGAACACAAGGACCACGGCGTGGTTGGCGGTCGCCGAAACTGACGCTGCCGCACTTACTTTGACCACCGTTGAGACATGTTTTTCTTTCGCTCCCGGAATGACAACCCGACGGATCAAATCGGTGTAGGCGTCCTTGAAGTCGCCGGTCAGCCGATCACGCGCAGCATTGAGATCTTTGTCTGCCGAGTCCGCCTTGTAGGACAACAAGGCAACCGCGTCTTCGCTAGCCACCCGTACCGATTCGGTGCGGGCCAACGCAACGCCATCGGCCGACCCCCCGGCCCACAACAAGTAACCCGCCGCCACGGCAAGCAGCAACGCGAGTCCGGGCAACACACCATAGCCGACGACACGCGACCACACGACTGGCCGTCTTTCCGGCTTGGCCTCGACCTCAGCGGCTTCCGGCTCTTCTTGGATTGCAGTCGTGGCCGAATCCGTCGCGTCAGCGTCCACAGTCTCGTCCAGCGCCATCATGGCACGAACACCACGTTGGATAGCTTCGCGTCATCGCCGACCACCTGTACGCCGATCCGCATCCGCCATTCGCGCGGCGCCTCCTCGCCCCCCGCGGTCCGCGACTTCACCGCGATCGCCACCAGCACCTCGGCCGAATCGCCCTGCTGGGATTCCAGCCCCGCTTCGCTAACCGTGCCTTCCGATTTCGACTGCGCCGCCTTGACCACCTCGATGAACGGCTGCGACCGCTTCTCGAAGTCCGCACGGAAATCTCCGGTGGCCGAATCGATGATTCGGTGCACGTCGGTCTCGACCTCCGTGTAGTTGATCGTTGTCAGATTCACCGCACCCTGCCGGGCGGTTTGAACGAACAGAGACCGCCGGGCCTGCGCCTCGTGCCTCTCGTAGGCCCGGTAGCCAAGCCACCCGGTCAACCCGGCCAACGTCGCCACGACGACAGCGCCGGCCACCAGCGCCCCGCCTACGCGCGAAAGCCGCCGATGACTGACCCAGCGTCGCCGGTTCTTGACAGTGGTTTCGTTCCCGTCGGTCTCGTCGACGTCGCCGGTGTCAGCGACGTCGTCCACCTGTTCTTCGATATCGGGCGTTTCAGGCTCGTCGGCCATGCTGCTCCTCTTTAGCTATCGGTCCGGGTCATGCCTACGGTGGCGGGACAAGAAGTGACTGCCAGTCTTTGGCACGCGGGTGCGCCAAGTCGGACTCTGTGTAGCGGTGCCCGTCAGGTCCTATGTAGTCACCGGTGGCCGGGTCATAGGTCGCAACCGCGACCGGCGCCTGCGGTGGCGCAGGCGCGGTGCCCCGTGGCGGTGGCAGTCGCGGATCCTGTCCCGGCGGGTACTGCGGTACGCCCTGACCGGTCGTCGTGGCGTTAGGGTCGCCCTTCCAGTTGTAGCCTTCGTTGAGCGGCACGTACTCCTCGTCGCTTTCGCACAGCTCGACTGTGGCGGCACGCTTCCACGGCTTGGTCTCGCACGGAATGTTGCGTGCCCCGCGGACATTGAACTCCGAATCCTGCGGAACCCGGCAGTAGAGGTCGGCCGCCGGCCGGTCCGGCGCGTCGACGCTGGCTGGCGCGCGACGCTGCGTGGGCGGCAGGAAACCGGTCGAGCATGGCGGTGGCAAGTTTATGTTGAGGTTGAAGTCCAGATAGAAGCCCTTGTATTCCTGTTTGGTGTTCAAGTTCGGTACGAGGGCCCCCGCCATTACCGCGATGCCCTGCGGAAGCAGCACCAGCAGTTGCTCGATGTCGTGGCGGTAGACGACGGCAATGTCACCAAGGCTCACGAGGTTGGCGAACAGCACCGGCAGCGCGGGCGCCACCCGATCGAACAGCGCGCGACCTTCTTCCACACCGGAACTGCCCTGCGTCAGCAGATCTCGCACTGCGGCATCCTGCGCCTTGAACTGTGCCGTGATGGCTGCGGTTCGATCGGCCCACGTGGCAATCGCATCCGATGTCTGGACCTGGGAGTTGAGCACCGCAGGGGACTGGTCGATCAGGGCGGCTAACGGGTCGACGGTCCGCCCTCCCGCAATGGCCAGTGCCGTTGACCCGTCGACGATCCGCGACAACTCGGGCCCAAGGCCACCGACCGCCCGGTTGGTTTCGTCGATCACCGTATGCAAGTTGTCACGCGGAATCGCCTGCAGCGCACGGTTGGTCAGGTCGAGCAGGTGTCCGATATCGACGGGCACATCGACGTGGCCGGCGGGAATGATGTCGCCGGCGCGCAGCGGCCGGGAATGTTCTCCGGCCTTCGGGGTCAGTTCGATGTATTGCTCGCCGATCGCCGAGCGGCTGTGCACCGACGCCTGGACGTCGGAGGGCACCTTGACCGCGGATCTCAGGGCGAGCACCGCACGCACCCCGGTGGCGGTGACATCGACCGACTTGACCTGACCCACATCGGTGCCGCGGTAGGTGACGACCGAGGTCTTGTACAACCCGCCCGATTCGGGCAGGTCGACCGTGACGTTGTACTCCCCGATTCCGAACAGCGTCTCGGGCAGCTTCATGTAATCGAACGCCATTGCGCCACAGGAATGTACCGTCACCAGAGTTAAGATCGACAACTGGATCCACGTCCGGCGATTCAGGCGCAGCATTCAGTA
>PLSK01000083.1 GCA_003165155.1 Mycobacterium sp.
ACGGATCCCGCTCTGCTGGCTGAGAAAATCAAGGCGATCGACGAAGCGACCGGCGCATCACCGCGTGCGGGTGAGCCCAACTACAACGTGGCCCCGACCGCGACGATCGCGACGGTCGTGTCCCGCCATAGCGAGCCCGACGACGCGGCGACACGCCGGGTGCGTTTGATGCGCTGGGGTTTGGTGCCGCCTTGGGTCAAGCCGGGTCCCAACGGCGCGCCAGATGCCAAGGGCCCGTTGCTGATCAACGCCCGGTCCGACAAGCTGGCCAGCTCGCCGGCTTTCCGCGGTTCGGCGAAGAGCAAACGCTGCCTGGTGCCCATGGACGGCTGGTACGAATGGCGGGCCAATCCAGGTTCGGCCTTGGGCAAGAAGTCTGCGAAGACACCGTTCTTCATGCGCCGCGGTGACGGCGACTTGTTGTTCATGGCCGGGCTGTGGTCGGTATGGAAGCCTGCGAAGGAGGCAGACCCCCTGTTGAGCTGCACGATCATCACCACCGACGCAGTCGGCGAGCTGGCCGAGATCCATGACCGGATGCCGTTGATTCTGAGAGAAGATGACTGGGATGCCTGGCTGAATCCCGATGCAGCCTTGGATCCCGAGCTGCTGGCGCAGACCCCAGACGTGCGCGGCATCGAGTTGCGTGAGATCTCCACGTTGGTCAATAGCGTGCGCAATAACGGGCCCGAACTGCTCGAACCGGCAGAGCCGCAGCCCGAACAGATCTCGCTGCTTTAGGGCGTTTGAGCACGCGCGACAATGTCGCCTGGTGGACACCTTCAGTTTGCCATTGGGCAATGTTCGCGAGCACCCGGTGCGCAGACCTACGTGCGACTGACGGTCCTGTCAAATCGGACCTCGCACAGGGTCTTTCAAGACGAGAAATTTACAGCGCCGACATCGAGGAGAACCTCACAGCGACAGAGTTTGACCAGCTGGTGAACAACGGGCAAAGCTCGCGGTGCTGGTTGGGCCGGTACGCGCGAAAGCCATAGGATACGTGACGGTTCGTGCGATGGTTTTTGCCGCGCCGCGCCGCGCCGTGCCGATGCTTCGATGAGGACCAGTTGAAGGGAAAGATATGTCGTTGGTGACCGCAGCACCGGAGTTGATGACCGTAGCGGCAACGGATTTGGCGAATATCGGTTCGACGATCAGCGCGGCACACATGGCCGCGGCGACCTCGACCGTCGGGGTGATTCCGGCCGCCGCCGACGAGGTGTCGTCGAGCATCGCGCATCTGTTTTCCCAGCATGCCCAGGACTATCAGGCGCTGGCTGGGCAGGCGGCGGCGTTCCATGAGCAGTTTGTGCAGCATTTGACCTCCAGTGCGGGCTCCTACGCCAGCGCTGAGGCCGCCAGCGCCAAGTTGTTGCAACCCCTGGCTGGGAGCGCGGCTTCGGTCGCTGCCGTCGCCGCGGCCCCGTCGACGAGCACCATCCTCAATGACCTGTTAGACGTCGCGATAGCAGCCGTTGTAATACCGGTTGTCGGTGTTCTGTTATTGCCGATCGTCGCATGCGCTGCCGTGGCAATAGGGGTTGTGCTACTGGTATTTGCGTTGGCAGCTGGGCTGTCCGTGATCGGAGGACTTTTCTAGACCCAACTCACGGTTGTCTGGTCGCGACAACAGTTTCCATGCCTTTGTCGATTCGCGACGGAGTCGGCAACCCTGGCACGGCTTAACATGGCTATGTGGCTAGCTCATACACGCATACATTCGAGGCCATTCAGAACCGCCCAGTCGCGGTGATCGGGGCGGGAACGCTCGGGCGCCGCGTCGCGCTGATGTTCGCGACCCGCGGCGGAACGGTGCGAATCTACGCGCGCCGCGCCGAACAGCGTGCCGAGGCGACGCAGTATGTGACGCAGACCCTTCCGGCGGTGGTCGCGAATCGAGGTTCTGGCCAAGTCGGCAATGTGACGGGCTCGGGATCACTCGAAGAGGCGTTGGACGGAGCCTGGCTGGTCGTCGAATCAGTTCCTGAGAAGCTCGAGATCAAGGTTCCGCTGTGGGGCCAGATCGACCAGGCGGCGTCGCCGGACACCATATTCGCGACCAACTCTTCGTCCTACCCGTCGCGCCTAATGGCCGAAAACATTCGGGACAAGCGGCGATTGTGCAACATGCACTTCTACATGCCACCGGAAATCAACGCGGTCGACTTGATGTCCGATGGCGAGACCGACCGTGGTCTGCTGGACACCCTGCTGACCGTCCTCCCGGAGTTCGGAGTCCATCCCTTCGAGGCGCGCAGGGAGAGCACCGGCTTCATCTTCAATCGCATCTGGGCTGCCATCAAGCGTGAGTCGCTGGCCGTGGTTGCCGAGGGCGTGGCCCGCCCCGAGGACGTCGACGGGATGTTCAAGATCAACTGGGGCGTGCCGGCCGGCCCGTTCCAGATGATGGACCTTGTCGGCCTTGACGTTGTGCTCGATATCGAGAACCACTATGCCGACGAGTTCCCGCACCTACCACAGAACGTGCGGGACTTGCTGCAGGACTACGTCGACGCGGGCAAGCTCGGCCTCAAAACCGGCGAGGGCTTCTACACCTACCAGTAGGGCGCACGAGCGTAACGCCACTGCGAAAACGGGATGGTTTTTTCGCCGTGCGGTTACGCTCGTGCGGCCAGGTAGGCGAGTGCTTTTTGGGCAGCGTTGGCGCCGCACATGCCGTGTGCGCCGGGTCCCGGCGGGGTGGCCGCTGAGCAGATGTACATGCCTGGAACGCCGATGGTGTACGGCGACAGCGTGATTCGAGGTCCGAACGTCAGCTGCCGAATATCCTTGGCGCCGGTCATGATGTCGCCGCCGTCATAGTTGAGGTTGTAGGCGGCCATCTGCGTTGTCGAGCGAACTGTGCGGCCGACGATCCGCTCCCGGAAACCCGGGGCGAACCGCTCGACCTGGGCGATGATCGCCTCGGTCGCGTCGCCGGTGTAGCCGTTGGGGACGTGCGCATAGCTCCACACCGGGTGGGTATTGCCGACGGAGCGTTGCGGGTCGGCCAGATACTGCTGACCAACCAGCACGAACGGTCGCTCGGGCATGCGTCCGGCGTGGATCTGCCGCTCGGTTGCGGCAAGCTCGGAGTAGGTGCCGGCCAGATGCACCGTGCCGGCCCGGTGAGCGTCCGGGTTCGTCCACGGCACGCCCCCCTCGACCGCGAAGTCGACTTTGAATGCGCCGGGGCCGCGCCGGAACCTGGTGAATGCCCGGGAAACTCGGCGCGGAAGACGGTCTCCCAGGATGCCGACGACCGCACTTGGTGCCAGATCGAACATGGTGACATCCGCCGGCGGCAGCTGCGAGGCCGTCCGCACCCGGACACCGGTCTCGATCTTGCCGCCCAAATCGCCCAGCAGCGCCACCATCGCATTGGTGATCGCCTGCGATCCGCCTTCGGCCACCGCCCAGCCGTGCCGGTGCCCAGCCGCGATGATGCCCGTCCCGATGGCGGAGGTCATCGGGTAGTGCAGCGGCCGGAAGGCATGGGCCGCAACGCCTCCGAACAACGCCCGTCCCTCGTCGGTACGGAAAAACCGGGCCAGTGAGGACGCCGGCAGTACGGTGGGCGCACCGAACCGGGCCAGCATCAAGGGATGGTGCGGGAATCGCAGCAGGGGCCGCATGATGTCTTCGCTGAGT
>PLSK01000241.1:0-1182 GCA_003165155.1 Mycobacterium sp.
ACGGTTTCTTTACGGTAGGCACCGCCACATTTGCGGCCTTGGCGGGGTTCCGGCCGATTCTTTTACGCGGTGTCCGGGATCGGATTTTCGGTCATCGGAATCCGCACCCGGAATACTGTGCGACCGTCGCCGGACTCGGCGGTAACCGAGCCGTGATGGGCCTTGACGATCGAACTGACGATGGCCAGGCCCAGCCCGTTGCCTGATCCGTTGGTCCGGGACTTGTCGGCGCGGACGAAACGCTCGAACAGCCGGGGCAGGACGTCCGCATCGATGTCGGGGCCGTCGTCATGAACCGTCAGTTCGGCGTAAGGGCCGTCGGGGCCGCTCCGGTGTTGGGTGATCCCGGTGGTCACCGTTACGCCGGGCGGCGTGTGTACTCGCGCGTTGTTGAGCAGATTGCTGACGAGTTGGTGCAGCCGGGCATGATCCCCGCGGACCCAGACCGGCTCGTCGGGTAGATCTTTGAGCCAATGATGGTCGGGCGCCGCCACCGCAGCGTCGCTCACCGCGTTGACGACGAGATCGGCGAGGTCGACGTCATCGGTCTGCAGATCTTCGCCTTCGCCCAGCCGGGAGAGCAGCAGCAACTCGTCGACCAGCGATGTCATCCGGCGCGCTTCGGACTCGATGCGGGCCAGCGCGTACTCGGTCGTCGGCGGCAGCGCCGCACTGTCTTGGCGGGTGAGTTCGGCATAACCCTGAATCGCGGCCAGCGGGGTTCGCAGCTCGTGGCTGGCGTCGGTGAGGAACTGCCGCATCCGCAGATCGGAATCGGCGCGATGCGCCAGCGCGCTATCGACGTTGTCCAACAACCGGTTCAGCGTGTGTCCGACGATTCCGACTTCATTGTCGGGGTCGGTATCCTGCGGGCGCACGCGCACGTCGATCCGGTGGTCGTCGTCGGTCAGCGGCATTGCAGCAACCTCCGCGGCGGTTGCTGCCACGCGGCGCAGCGGGCGCAGGGTGTACCCGACCACCCAAATCGTGAGCCCCGCGGTAACCGCCAGCGCGGCGGCGACAAGGGCTGCGGTGGTGATGTTTTTGCGGGCGATGATTCGGTCGGCGAGGTTGAGCGACACCCCGACGACCAGGATGTCGGATCCGACGAAGATGCAGTCGACCCGGTAGGAGCCAAGGCTGCCCAGTTTCTCGGTCTTTGGCGGGGCATCCGGCCACGAT